>JACOUA010000228.1 GCA_016178075.1 Acidobacteriota bacterium | reverse complement strand
GTGCCGGTAATCTGAACGTGTGTCTTCCGGTCGAAGCCGTCGACTCGAACCGATGTCAGGCCGCGCCTCGTGGTAATGAAGACACGATCGGAATCGCGGGTGAAGTGTGGATGCTCACCGCCTTGCGCCGAGGCAATCAGCCGCGAGTCGCCGCCGCTGGCCGGAATCCAGCGAAGGTCGCGCTCATCGCTCGCCCGAAGGCCGCCGATCTCCCCCACGGTGCCGTCGCCGGGGTACACGGACGCATCAACAACCCGCCAGTCCGAATAAAGCTGGTCGCCCCGCGAGCCCGCGATGAAGACGATCTTCGAGCCGTCCGGTGAGAAGACGGGCTCCGAGTAGAAGGCGGCCCGACGCGTGAGCCGTTCTGGCGCGGCGCCACCCTCGGGCGACACCCGGTACATGTGTCCGCCGTTCGACGACCAGGTCACGAAGACGAGCGAGCGCCCATCCGGCGCCCAGGCGGGCATGAACTCCCCATCGCTGAGCGACGTCAGCCGACGCGGCGTCCCGGCCGGCCAGTCCATGATCCAGAGTTTGTTCAGCGCGCTGAAGGCGACCCGCCGGCCGTCGGGTGAAAAGGCCGGCCACCGCACGAGGCGGGCCCGCACGGTGGGCGTCTCGTCCAGTCGATTCTCGAAGTAGACGCGGGGGGCCAGGTCCGCCTCGACACGCGCCGTGAAGGGGATGCTCTCGGCCTCGCCGGTCTGGAAATCCACCCGCTTGATCTTGCCGTCGATCGGCACGATGAGGGCGCGGCCGTCCGGCGAAAAAGCATAGCCAGGCAGCGTGTCGCGCGAGGCACGCGACTCCTGATCGTCGCGCGTCACCGGATGGATCAGCCACCGCTCCTCGTTCGTCTCGAGGTCGCGCACCCGCAGTCCCGTTCCGGTCTCGTAGCGGGTCCCGTACACAAGCTGTTTGCCGTCCGGCGACAGCACCGGACGCATGGCGCTGCCTTGCGCGTTCGTGATGGTCGAGGTATCGCCGGTCTCGCGATCGAACCGGACGATCTGCCACAAGGGGAACCGGGCGTTGTAGGTGAAGTTCCCGCTCCGCTGCGCGTAATAGATGTAGCGGCCGTCGGGCGACGCGACCGCGCCCAGACGGTTGGGCGGCGGCGGCGGGGGGGGCCCCTGCGCCTCCGGACCCGGCTGCGGCGGCGGCGGGGCGCCGATTCTGACGCCGCTGCCCCCATCCTTGTTGTACATGAAGAGCCAGTACCCGCCCGGATCGGGAGCGCGGCTCCTCGAGAGCAGCACGTATTGCCCGTCGGGGGTCCACGACGGCGAGGCGACGAGCGCGGGCGCGCCGCTCGTCTGACCGTCCTTGGTCAACGCGCGCGGGTTCGCGCCGTTCGGGTCGGCCAGCCAGACGTTCTCGACGCCGGTCCGATCGGTGACGAAGGCGATCGTCTTGCCGTCGGGAGCGAATCTCGGCTGACTGTCGAACGACATGCCGCCGACGATCCGGGTCGCCTCGCCGCCGGTGATCGGCAGCGTGTAGAGATCCCCGAGCAGGTCGAAGACGATCGTCTTGCCGTCGGGCGAGACATCGAGCGACATCCACGTGCCTTCGTCGGTCGTGAACTCGATCGTGGAGGCCCGCTCGAGCGGCAGCGATTCGGACTTCTTCTCCTCGCCCTCTGGCGCCCGCTGCTGCGCGAACGGTCCGCGGAGCACCGATCCGCCGACGGCGATCCCCATGGCAACGACAAGCGCCACGCGACGCAACATGCACCTCATCGGGCCTCCTCCAGTGTTGGGGCGAATCGTAGCAGACGCTCGCAGCCGTCGCGCAGGGCTTTTCGCCCTGCGCGAGCCCCTCGCGGCCCTCGTGGTGGGCCAGTTCGGTGTGTCCCGAGCGAACTGTGGACAAGCGTGAGGCTCCTCAGCGAAGGTCCCGACCGTCAGTTCGGGAGGGACATACCGAACTGGCCCACTACCCGCCGCCCCTAAAGCGCTGCGCGACCGGTGTAACATGAGGACGCATGCCAAGATCCACGGTCGCCATCCTCAAAACGACCCCGCGCACCGTGTTTCGCGACTATCACACGCTGCTCAACCTGGCGGGCTACCAGGACGTCATCGCCAAGGACGCCGACACCGCGCTCAAGGTCAACATCTCGTGGCACTTCTTCTTTCCCGGCAGCTCGACGACGCCGTGGCAGCTCGACGGTGTGATCCGCGCGATGAAGCAAGACGGCTACGTACCCGAGCTGATGCACGCCTGCCACAACCGGACCGTCGTGA
The DNA here is from genome assembly GCA_016178075.1 of Acidobacteriota bacterium. GTDB lineage: Bacteria > Acidobacteriota > Vicinamibacteria > Vicinamibacterales > JACQTH01 > JACQTH01. The sequence goes on along the minus strand of JACOUA010000228.1, from coordinate 7,377 downwards.
TCGATGCGCATCTGGGAGAGCGCGAGAACAAGCAGATCGACGTCGTCCAAGCCCACGGGCTGCGGAACGTCCATCTGTACGAAGGCGAGGAGTGGATCGACATCCGCGACGCCGTCGGCGACCTGACGAAGCGGTTCCTCTGCCTCAACGACGTGTACCCGCGCGGCTTTCTGATTCCGCACCGCTTCATCGGCGAGAACATCATCCACCTCCCGACCGTCAAGACGCACGTCTTCACGACGACCACCGGCGCGATGAAGAACGCGTTCGGGGGGCTCTTGAACGAGCACCGGCACTGGACCCATCCGGTGATCCACGAGACGCTGGTCGATCTGCTGATGATCCAGCAGCGGATCCACCGCGGGGTCTTCGCGGTGATGGACGGAACGTTTGCCGGCGACGGCCCCGGACCGCGCTGCATGATGCCCCTGGTGAAGAACGTGATCCTCGCAAGCGCCGATCAAGTCGCGATCGACGCGGCGGCCGCGAAGCTGATGGGATTCGATCCGCTCAGCATCAGGTACATCCGGATCGCGCACGAGCTCGGGCTCGGCTGCGGTGACCCTCGCGACATCCGTATCGTCGGCGACACCGCCGCCGCCGCCGAGAACTGGCACTTCGTCGGCCCCTTCCAGAAGATGACCTTCGCGGCCCGCATGCAGCACCTCATCTATTGGGGGCCGCTCAAAGGGCCCCTGGAGTGGTCCCTCAAGTCCGTGCTGGCGCCGTGGGCGTACATCGCCAGCGTCATCTACCACGACAGTCTCTGGTATCCGTTCAAGGCCGACGCGCTGATGCATCCGGTCCTCCACAGCGAGTGGGGACGCCTCTTTCGCAACTGGGAGCATCTCGCGCCGGACGGCGTCGGCTTCCCGACCTGCGGCGATGAGCCCGCCGAAATCCGCCGCGCCGGCGCCCGAGCGCTGGTGAAATCGGTCGGCATCCTCGGCACCTGCATCAAAGAAGCACCGGAGTTCGCCAACCGCAAGCGGCACGTTGTCAAGGCGCATCGGTAATCGAGGAAGACACGCGTAGGTGTTTCTCTGATGCGCTGCACACTTTTCGCGCATGGGGATAGAAATGCGTCTTTCGGCGATTGAAACCGCTACAGCGTTTTTCACTTCGCTGTGGCATAGTTCTCAGTTATCAGTCATCAGTTTTCAGTTATTGCGCGCGGGATTCGAACTGAAAACTGACTACTGAGAACTGAAAACTGCATTAAAGCCTATGCTACGCTGGCCGTCGATTGCACCTCGATCGTGATCGTGACCGCAAACGGTTGGATCACCCGAGGGCTCGCCTGATGCACAAAGCCACGGCGGTCGCCGTCACTGTCCTCACGCCCGTTCTTTTCGATTTGTCGTTTCACGCTCAGGATCTCGAACCGACTCGCATTCAATCCAGCACCGTCGAGACGATGCGCCCGGAGATCGTCGGTGCGCGCGGCATCGTCGCGGGTGGCCGCCACTACTCGGTCGCGGCTGGCGCGCGCATCCTGCAGCAGGGCGGCAACGCGATCGACGCCGGCGTCGCGACGGTCTTTGCGGCAGCGGTCGTGGAGATCTCGCATTTCGGCCTCGGCGGCGAATCGCCGATGATCATCTACGACGCGAAGACGAAGAAGGTCGTGGTGATCAACGGACAAGGGCCGGCGCCGAAAGCCGCGACGCCCGAGCTGTTTCTCAAGAAAGGGATGATCGACGCAAACGGCCCGCTGGCCGCCACGCTCCCGGCGGTCGTGGATGCGACCGCGCTCGCGTTGACCGAGTTCGGCACGCTGCGGCTCGAGCAGGTGATGGCGCCCGCCATCGAGCTGGCCGACGGCTTTCCGATGTACGACTTCCTGCGGAACTTCCTGATCCGCGAGAAGGACCGCACGCTTCAGTACAAATGGGGATCCACCTACTACCCGGGCGGACGCATCCCGGAGGTCGGCGAGATCTTTCGGCAGCCCAACCTCGCCCGCACGCTCCGGGCGATCGTGCGGGCCGAGCGCGAGGCCTTCGAGAAGTCGAAGGATCGCCGCGCAGCCATCCGCCGAGGACGCGACGCGTTCTACAAGGGCGACATCGCCCGGCGCATCGTCGCCGCGAACCGAGCCGAAGGCGGCGTCTTCTCGTACGAGGATCTTGCGCAGTTCAACGGCCGGCTCGAAACCGCCCTCACGACGAACTTCAAGGGCTACGACGTCTACAAGGCCGGGACCTGGAACCAGGGAGCAGTGCTCTTGCAGACGCTCAACATCCTGGAAGGGTTCGACCTGAAGGCGATGGGTCACAACTCGGCCGACTACCTTCACACGGTACACGAGGCGATCAAGCTCGCGTACGACGACCGCAACGCGTTCTATGGCGATCCTGACTTCGTGAAGGTCCCGACGGCGGGCCTGCTCGCCAAAGCGTACGCCGCGGAGCGGCGGAAGCAGATCGGGCCGCAGGCGCTGCTCGATCACCGGCCCGGCGATCCGTACGCGTTCGATGCGTCGGTGACACCTCCTCCCGTTCGGTATGTTCCGCACAAGCAAGGGGTCGGGACCGGCACGGCGACAGGCGATACGACCTGCGTCGACGTCGTCGACAAGGACGGCAACCTGTTCAGCGCCACGCCGAGCTCGGGGTGGCTGCTTGGCGGGGCGTTCATCGCCGGCGACACCGGCGTGCCCCTGTCGAACCGGATGCAGGTGTTCGACCTCGATCCCATCAGCCCCAACACGCTCGTCGGCGGCAAGCGGCCCCGATCGACCCTCACCCCGACCGTCATCCTGAAGGACGGGAAGCCGTTTCTGGCCATCAGCACGCCGGGCGGCGACAGCCAGGATCAGCAGATCCTGAACGTGTTGCTCGCGCTCCTGGTGTTCGACATGGACCTCCAAGCGGCAATCGAGGCGCCGCGCGTGAACTCGCTCCATCCCTTCAGCTCGTTCGAGGCCCACGAGAGCCTGCCCGGCACGCTCGAAGTCGAGGAGCGCGTCCGTCCCGAGGTCATCAAGGCGCTCGAAGCACGGGGGCACAAGGTCCGCACGCTCGGGCCGTACGCCATGAGTACCGGCGTGGTGGCCGTCGGGGTCAATCCGAAGACCGGGACCCTCCGGGGCGGCGCGGACGTGCGTCGCGAGCGCTACGCCTTCGGGTGGTAGGGCCAGCACCCAGGCTCGGTAGTGTGCAGTGGACTTCCCCACTGAATAGCCGGCCCCGGCGAGCGTCGTCTCAGGCACGGCAATCAGCGGGATCGGAAAGAGATCGTCTTCAGACGAGTTGATGACGACCGGCACCTGCCGGGCCCTGATCGCGTCAAGCACCCGCGGCATCCATTGAGCGCGCGAGGCCTCGATCTCGTCCCAGAAGGTTCGCGTCTCGGGACCAGACAAGAGCGCCCGCATTCGGCCCTGAGCGGCCACGAGCGCCTCGAGCTCGTCCATCCGGCCCGCCAGCTCCGGGTACGGCACGAGCTCCGGTCGATTCGCGGCGAACGCGATGATTGAAGGCACGGCCACGCGTGTGCCGGTCGCGGTCCGCTGGCGCACGAACTCCGCCATCTCTCCGATCTCCGCACGACCACGGTAGCCGAACCCATACACGCCGCCGGCGCCGATGTCCCAGTTCAGGTTTCGAATCGGCACCGCGGTCAGGAGCAGCCCGACTGCTGTCGCCGCGGGCAGCAGGGTCTGGAACGGCCGAACCGCGGGCCGCGGCCGGGCGCGACGCACCTCGCGGCGTTGATCCCGTCCCGTCCCCTTGCGCGTGCGCGGCACGCGCTGATCCGATCGTCGTGACAGGAGCAGCTCCACGATGTCCCCCACGAGAAACCCGCCGAGCAGCGAGAGCCAGGGGAGCAGCTCGATGCCGTTGTGCGCCCAGTACACGGGCTTGAGCACCACGAGCACGGCCAAGCCGATCGCGAGGTTGAAGAGCGGCAGCCGCCATTCGCGCACTCGGCGCGCCAGGATGACGGACACCACGCCGCCGGCGCCAAGCGCCAGCGGGATGTCCATGCTGGCGACGAGCTCGTCCAGCCTGATCCGGAAAAGCGGTGTCACGGCGTGACGCCATCCGAACAGGAACACCTGGACGAAGAACCGATCGCCCGCCCACCCGAACAGCCACGCGCTGAGCCCTCCAACCAGCACGATGGTTCCGCCGACGAGCGCGAGCGCGTCCCGCCGCTGCCCGGTCCACCAGAGATAGATCGCCAGCGCGACGAGGGCGCTCCATGCCGTCTGCTTGCAGGCGATCGCGATCGCCATCAGGACCGGTCCTGCCACGCTGCCTCTTCGGCGCAGGACCAGCTCCGATGCGACCAGCAGCGGCACCAGAAGAAAGATTTCTCGCTCGAACACGTGATACCGAAAGATGAGCGAGCTCCACGCGAACGCGGCTGCGGCTGCCACCCCGCATCGCGGATCTCGCAGCACGCGCCCCATTCGATAGACAAGGACCGACGCCACGAGGACCGCGCCCTGGGTCAGGATCTCGGCGGTGCGGATCGAGGGGCCGAACAGCCAAAACATGCCGGCCAGCACGGCCTCGAGCAGCGGAAAGTGCTGCAACGGGAAATCGAGGTACGGTCTCGCGCCGCCCGACATCAGAAACGCAAGGTTCAGGTAGGACTCGTCCTCGATCCACAGTTCCGGGTAGAGCACGCGCACGACGCGCGGCGCCAGCAGGAGAATGACGAGCACCGAGATTCTCATCATACGGCTTCGTTGTGGGGCGTCGTGCCGAGCTGACAGCTGAGAGCTGACCGCCTGTTTGTGATACGCTTCGGCGCCGATCATGCTCGTATCGGCGCCTGCGACGCTCGTCGAGCTCCTCGAGTCCGGACCACCTCAACCGGCCGCCCTCATCATTCCAGAAACCGGCGCGCGACTCACCTATCGCGATCTCGCTGACGAGGTCGGACGCGTCGCCTCTCAGCTTGCGGCGGCCGGCGTGAAGCCCGGCGACCGCGTCGCGATGGCGCTGCCGAACGGGCCGGCCGCGATCGTGTGTCTGCTGGCCGCTGCCGCCACCGCCACGGCCGCGCCGCTCAATCCCGCGTACCGTCACGACGAGTTCGTCTTCTACCTCGACGACACCGGCGCGCGCCTGTTGCTCGTGCCGCCCGCTGGCGCCAACGACGCCCTCAGGGCCGCCGCCGATCGACGCGTCCGTGTCATCACGGTCGAGACCGATTCCAGGGGCCGCGTCACGCTGTCGGGCCTGCCCGCGTCAGCTTCCGTCGCCCCGCCGACTTCGGACGCGGTCGCGCTCGTGCTGCACACGAGCGGCAGCACGGGCCGCCCCAAGCGGGTGGCCCTCTCGCACGGGCGCCTGGCCATCTCGGCGCTCAACATCGCCAAGACATATTCGCTGACACCCGATGATGTGGCGCTGTGCGTGATGCCGCTCTTTCACGTCCACGGCCTCGTCGCCTCGACGCTGGCCACGCTGCTCACGGGCGGCTCCATCGTGCTTCCCGAGCGCTTCAACCCATTGGCCTTCTGGCGCACGTCCCACCAGCACCGCGTCACCTGGTACTCCGCGGTGCCGGCCATGCACCGGATGCTCCTGGCACGGGCTGGACAGGGAGCTCGGCCGGCGGGCGCAGAGCGACTGCGGTTCATCCGATCGGCGAGCGCCCACCTCACGCCGCAGACCATGCACAGGATGGAGGAAATCTTCGGCGTCCCCGTGCTCGAAGCCTATGGGATGACCGAAGCGGCCCATCAAATCGCATCCAACCCTCCACCGCCGGCGGAGCGAAAACCCGGCTCGGTGGGCCCCGGCATGGGCGTCCGGATCGCGATTCTCGCCGGCGACGGCCGTTTTCTGGGGCCGGGCCACGCGGGTGAGGTCGTGATTCAGGGACCCAGCGTGATTGGCGGCTACGAGGGCGATGGCGACGTGAATGCAGGCGCCTTCGTCGAGGGATGGTTTCGCACCGGCGATCAGGGCAAGCTCGACGCCGACGGCTACCTGCACCTCATCGGCCGCATCAAAGATCTCATCAACCGCGGCGGCGAGAAGATCTCGCCGGTCGAGATCGGCGCGCTGTTGCGCGCGCACCCCGGGATCGAAGACGCGATCGCGTTCGGTGTGCCCCACCCGACTTGGGGCGAGGAAGTCGCCGCGGCCGTCGTGCTGAAGGGGACCGCGACGGAGGCGGATCTCTTCGCGTACTGCCGCGAGCATCTCGCCGAGTTCAAGTGTCCGAAGAAGTTCCACTTCGTGAGCACCATCCCGCGGACCGCCACCGGCAAGATTAAACGGCGCGCGGTGATGGACGCCATCCTGGCCGATCGGGACCGCTCATGAGGATCCTGATCGCCGGCGCCGGGGCCATCGGCGCCTACCTCGGCGCGAAGCTCTCCCTCGGCGGGCACGACGTCACGCTGTTCGCGCGCGGCGCCCATCTGGACGCCATGCGATCTTCGGGCGTCGTCGTCCGCGGCCCCGAGGGCGACTTCACCGCCCGGCCCGCCGTGTCGGGAACCCTCGCGGACACCGAACCGCCCGACGTCGTCTTCCTGGGGATCAAGGCCCATGCGCTCCCGCGACTCGCACCGGACCTCGCACCGGTCGTCGGGTCCGACACCGTCGTGGTCAGCACGCAGAACGGGATCCCGTGGTGGTACTTCCAGCGGCATGGTGGCGAGCTGGAGGGATTGAGGCTCGAGCGCGTCGATCCCGGCGGGGTGATCGCCCGGACGATCGATGCACAGCGAGTGATCGGATCGATCGTGTATTTCTCGACGAGGTTGGCTGGACCGGGTATCGTGCAGCATCTGGAAGGCGACCGGATCTCGCTCGGCGAGCTCGACGGCAGCCGGTCGGATCGAATTCGCCGCCTCGCCGCCGCGCTGAACGAGGGCGGGCTCCGCGCCCGCGTCACGACCCGTATCCGCCACGAGATCTGGGTGAAGCTGCTCGGGAACGCCTCGTTCAACCCGGTGAGCGCACTCACCGGCGCGACCCTGGTGCAGATGGCGCGGCATCCCGAGTCCGCGGCGCTCGTCCGGCGCATCATGGAAGAAGTCGCAGCGGTGGCGGCCCGGCTCGGGATCGAGCTGCCCGTCTCGATCGACCAGCGCATGGCCGGCGCCGAGCAGGTCGGCGAGCACAAGACGTCGATGCTGCAGGATCTCGAAGCGGGGCGGCCGATGGAAATCGACGCCATCGTCGGCGCGGTCGTCGAGCTTGGTGAGCGTCTCGCCGTCTCGATGCCGCACACCCAGACCATCTACGCGTCCGTGAAGCTCTTGGCGGCCGTGCGTCAGCAGGCAGGGGTAGTGGGTCAGTTTGGTGTGAAGCCCCGCTCCGACCCCAACGCGCTGGAGAACGCGCGTCGGGGACCCCCGGGTTGAGGCCGCGCGCGAAGGGTTCCGGAAAAACGCGCCGC
>JACOUA010000227.1 GCA_016178075.1 Acidobacteriota bacterium | reverse complement strand
GTGTCATCTTGGGCGTCGAGGCGCCCGCCCGGCAAGGCGCGAAGAGCGCGCATACCGGGTGTATGTAAGCGATGAGCAACGCAGCCCGGCGGGATGCATCGGCGTCCAAGATGACACCTTTATTTCTTTCCGGGTCCTAACGGTCGGACCCTGCCGGGCCGGCAGGCCGTCGCGGGGCCACGTCGGCTCATTCCCACGTGACGACACACCAAGGCATCATCTCCATGCACACACGCGACATTCCCGTCGGTCGTCGTTCGTTGTCCATCGAAACCGGCAAGCTGGCCAAGCAAGCCAACGGCTCCGCGTTGGTCCGCTACGGTGACACCGTCGTGCTGGTCACCGCCTGTTGCGCGAACCAGCCGCGGACCGGGATCGATTTTCTGCCGCTGACCGTCGACTACCGCGAATACACGTACGCCTCGGGACGCATCCCTGGCGGGTTTTTCAAGCGGGAGGGTAAGCCGTCGGAAAAAGAAGTGCTCACGAGCCGGGTGATCGATCGCCCGCTCCGGCCGCTCTTTCCCTCGGGCTGGCGGTATGAGACGCAGGTCATCGCGCTGGTGCTGTCGGCCGATCCGGACAACGATTCGGACGTCCTCGCCCTCACGGGCGCGTCCGCCGCGATTGCGCTCTCCGAGCTGCCCTTGCAGCACACGATCGCGGGCGTCAGGGTCGCACTTGTCGGCGACGAGTACCTCATCAACCCCACCTACGAGGAGCGCAAGCGCAGCCGCCTCGATCTCATCGTCGCCGGCAGCCGCGAAGGGTTGGTGATGGTCGAAGCGGGCGCCAAGGAAGTGTCGGAAGAGGAAGTCGTTCGGGCGCTCGAGACCGCGCACGCCGCGATCAAGACGATCGTCGCCGCCATCGACGACCTGGCGCGGGAGGCGGGCAAGCCGAAGCTGGCCGTTCCGCGGAAGGACATCGGCCACGAGTTCTACCGCGAGGTCGAAGAAAAGGTGATCGTGCCGCTGAGCGAAGCGATGCGGATTCGCGGAAAGCTCGAGAACTACGAGCGAGTCGACCAGCTCCTGGAAGAGCTCATCGCCTCGCTCCCGGAAGGCGAGGTCGAGCGGCACGTGGAGGCCAAGGCCATCTTCAAAGAGCTCAAAGAGAAGGTCCTTCGGGAGGCGATCCTCGATCGAGGCACGCGTCTTGACGGGCGCAAGTTCGACGAGGTGCGGGAAATCTGGGGCGAGGTCGGGGTGCTGCCCCGCACGCACGGGTCGGCCGTCTTCACGCGCGGCGAGACCCAGGCGCTCGTCACGGCGACGCTCGGCACGGCCGATGACATGCAGAAGATCGAGATGGTCGAGGGGGAGCACTACAAGCGCTTCATGCTCCACTACAACTTCCCGCCGTTCTCGGTCGGCGAGGTCGCGTTCCTGCGAGGCCCCGGACGCCGCGAGGTCGGCCACGGCGCGCTGGCGGAACGCGCGCTGGCGCCGCTCATCCCAGAGGAGGACAACTTCCCCTACACCCTCAGGGTCGTGTCGGACATCCTCGAATCGAACGGCTCCTCGTCGATGGCCACCGTCTGCGGCGGCTCGCTGGCGATGATGGACGCGGGCGTGCCGCTCCGCACGCCGGTGGCCGGCATCGCGATGGGCCTCATCATGGACGAGAAGACCGGCCGCTACGCCGTCCTGAGCGACATCGCGGGCGCCGAAGACCACTACGGCGACATGGACTTCAAGGTCGCCGGGACCGCAGCGGGAATCACGGCGCTGCAGATGGACATCAAGGTGACCGGCATCACCGCCCAGATCATGCGCGAGGCGCTCGACCAGGCGCGCCGCGGCCGGATGCACATCCTGGACAAGATGGATGCGATCCTCCCGCGGTCACGCGCCTCGATCTCCACTTACGCGCCCCGGATCGTCACGATCAAGATTCCAGTCGACAAGATTCGGGACGTGATCGGGCCCGGCGGGAAGATGATCCGGAGCATCATCGATCGCACGGGCGTCAAGATCGACGTCGAAGACGATGGGCGGGTCAACGTGGCGTCGGCAGACGAGCGATCCGCGCAGAAGGCGATCGCGATCATCCAGGAGCTCACCGCCACGCCCGAGCTGAACAAGACCTACCTCGGCAAAGTGCAGCGCATCACCGATTTCGGCGCCTTCGTGGAGATCATGCCCGGCATGGACGGGCTCCTGCACGTCTCGGAGATCGCGAACCATCGCGTCAAGGACGTCCGGGACGAGCTCAAGGAAGGCGAGCAGCTGATGGTGAAGGTCATCAATATCGATCCGAGCGGCAAGATCAGGTTGAGTCGGAAGGCGTTGTTGAACGAGGACAAGGGAGGGAGAGTCGAGCCGGCCGCTCGCCACGAGCGGTAACCGGCATCGACACGACTGACTCAGACCCGTTGCGCAGGCTTGGCACCGGCCGCACCCGGCTGCCCGGCCAACCTTTTCGCTGCGGCCGGCGTCTCAAGGAAAGGGGGATGAGCTTGTCGAACCCGAACGTCCCGCCCGTTGGCCGCTGGGCAGTGGGAGAGAGCGTTGCCGCCCTGCTCCTCTCGCTTCAGATCGTCACGCCTGACGCGGCTCGCCTTGCACAGGAGCAGGCCCCAACCCGCCGAGAGATTCAGGTTACCGCCAAGCGCTACGCCTTCGCCCCGTCAGCGATCGAGGTTTTCGAGGGGGACGTGGTCAAGGTGACGCTCGTGGCCGAGGACATCCCCCACAGCTTCACGATCGACGACTATCGGATCGCCAAGCGCGCCAATCCCGGTCACACCGTCGTGTTCGAATTCCGCACGGACAAGGCCGGCACGTTTCCCTTCTATTGCAACCTCTCGCTGGACGATGGCTGCCGCGCCATGCGGGGCCAGCTCCGCGTGCGCAAGCGGTGAAGAAGCTCGCAAGCGCCAACCTTTTGGCTGAGAGCTGAGAGCGGCTATCGCAGTTTTCAGTTCTCAGTCGTCAGTTTTCAGTATCAGGTTGCTGCCTTCTTGGCCGCTTTCGGTCCCCTTCGAACTGATAACTGACGACTGACACCTGAGAACTGCTTTATTTGTCTTCCACGGCGGCGATCCGCTCCTTCACGGGCGGATGGCTGTAGAAGATCCACTGAACGAGTGGCGAGGGATGCTCCTCGGCCAGATTCTGCGCCCCGAGCCGACGCATCGCCGAGACGAACGCGTCGGGCTTCTGCGTGAGCGCCACGGCGAAGCGATCGGCGGCGCGCTCGTTCGCGCGCGACACAGCGTTAAGGGGCGGAAGCGCCGCGAGCGACAGCGCCCCGGCGGTGACGAGGAGAAGCGGCAGGCCCGCCAGGTCCGACAGCCCGCGGATGCCGAGGACGGGGCCGACCGATCGGATCAGGCGATCGGCGGCGAGAAACCCCAGGAACGCCACAGCGGTCTCGAGCGCGATCCCTTTCCACAGGTCATGGTGGACGTGATGCGCGAGCTCGTGCGCCAGCACGACCTCGATCTCGTCGTCCGAATAGTCGGCCAGCAGCGTGTCCGAGACCAGGATGCGGCGGGTCTGCCCGAGGCCGGTCAGCGCCGCGTTGGCTTTTTTCGTGCGATCCGCGAGCGTCCATTCGAAGACGCCCACAATGCGGGCGCCAGCGCGACCGGCCAGCCGCACCAGCCGATCCCTCAGCTCCGGACGGGCGAGAGGCTTGAGCTCGAAGAAGAGCGGGAGAATCAGAATTGGGCCGAGGTGCACCAGCACGATCAGCATCACCGAGAGTCCCGCCGCCCCGATGGCCCACCACCAGTCGGGCCACCGTGCCATGACGCCGTAGAGCGCGCCCACGCCGATTGCCCCAAGGCCGAACCCGAGCAGTCCGGCCTTCAGGTAATCAGCGAACCATCGAGCCAGCGACTGCGTCGAGAGCTCGTACCGGTGTTCGAGGATGAACCCCCTGTAGAGCGCAAGCGGAAGGCTGACGATCTGCTCGAGCCCGCCCAGAGCGGCCAGATAGATGACGACCATGGCCGGCAGCTCGAGCCAGGCGACCGAGCGCGGCAGCACGCCGACAATCGAGGCCGCCAGATCGCGGAGTTGAAGGTGAAAGCCCAAGGCCAGCACGAGAACGACGAGCAACGACGTCCAGGCCAGCGAAAGGACAGACGCGCGGCGTTCGAGTCGGTGGTATCTGGCGGACCGATCTTCGTTCATCCATGAGTTTGCGGTGGGGCCCCACCCCCACCGCCTGCCACCGCTCGCTCACGCTCGCGGCGCCGACTTGTCACAACGATCCGCTGAGTGCGGATGAGGTGTCAGATGTCAGCCAAAAGTTAGAAGCCGAAGTTATTGAGATCGCGCGCTGATCCTGATCCCGCCATTGGTGGTCTCGAGATCGATCTTCGGCCCGCCGCCGTTCAGGCGCGCTTCGAGCCGCCGCCGGCTCTTTTCGCGGACCTGATCGAGCTCCAGATCGGAGACACGGATGCCACCGTTGGTGACGCGGGCAGAGATGTCGGCCTTCCCGGTCTCGGGAAGCGTGAGGCGGATGCCGCCGTTGGTCGTATCGAGCTTGATGTCTGCCGCGACGGTGGCGACGTCAATCACGAGGCCCCCGTTCACGCTGCTGGCCGTGATCGCGCTCCCCAGCTGCCTTCCCACGACACCGCCGTTGACGGTCTCGGCCCGAACCTCGCCCCGCACGCCGACGACCTCGATCCCGCCGTTGGTGGTTTCCAGGTTGACCTTCGCGTTCAGGGGAACGCGAAGGTGATACTTGACTTCGAGGCTGCCGCCGCTGAACCGCCGCTGCTGCTTCGTCTCGAGACGGATCTGCTCGGCCGAGGCCTCGTCCTTGATCTCGACCTGCTTCAGGATCTCTTTCGCCGCTTCCTCCGTCATGGCCCTGGCGAGCTTCTCGGCCTTCACCTCGACGGATGCACCGTCGTACGCCTCGACCTCGATCTTCCCGTTCGTGTTGATCACCTGAATCCGGCCGCCGGTGTCGAGCGGATAGGTGCGGGTCCATGTCTCGCTCGCCCGTCCGCCGAGCTTGTCGAGATTGCCCAGCCCCCCGACAACCACGTCGCACGCCACGAGGCCGATCCACCCCAGCGCCACCAATCCGGCCACGGCGAGACGACGCAGTTCTGACATAGGAGACCCACCTCCCACCTTACTACGCTTCGGACCGGCGCAGAGTTCCACGCTTGGGGGCCGCCGTTCGCGCCGAAAACCGTACGGAGCAGGCCGTCGGCGTCAGTACGAAAAACGCGGCAAGCCGATTGACCCGATCAGTTCATCTTCACCGAGATCAGCTTCGAGACTCCCGGTTCCTCCATCGTGATCCCGTAGAGCCGATCGGCTATCTCCATCGTCTTGCGATTGTGGGTGATCAGGATGAACTGCGTGTGGTCCTGCATGCCGCGCAGCATTTCGACGAACCGGCCGATGTTCGCATCGTCGAGGGGCGCGTCGATTTCGTCGAGCAGGCAGAACGGACTGGGCTTGTGCCGGAAGAGCGCGAACATCAGGCTGATGGCGGTCAGGGCTTTCTCGCCGCCCGAGAGGAGCTGGACGTTCTGGAGGCGCTTGCCCGGCGGCTGGGCGATGATCTCGATCCCGCTCTCGAGGATATCCTGCTCATCGAGCAGCACGAGCCCGGCGCGCCCACCCCCGAACAGCGTGCTGAAGGTCTGCTGGAAGAACCCGTTGATGGCCTCGAGCGCCTCGCGGAAGCGCTCCCTGGTGGTGTGATCGATTCTCCGAATCGCTTCCACGGTAGCCGCGATCGAATCCACCAGGTCCTTGCGCTGCGTGGCGAGGAACCGATGGCGCTCGTCGAGCTCGTCGAACTGCTCGATCGCCATCATATTGACCGGACCGAGGCGATCGACTTTGCGCCGCAGCTCGGCGACCGCCTCTTCGGGCGTCGTCGGCGACGCGCCGGGAGCCGCGTCGGGCGTCGCGGCTTCCCTGCCCTCCTCCTCGTCCGGCTCTTCCGGCACATCGGCCGTCGGCCCGGTGATGGTCCGCCAGTCCGAACTGATGTGTCCGGCGGCTTCGAGCGCCTCGACCTCCGCCGTCACCTCCTCGAGCGTGCTCTGCACCGCCTCCAGGCACGTCTCGGCCAGGTGCGCGAGATCGCCTTCGGCCGTCGCCCGCGCGATCTCGAGGTTGCTCAGGCTCGCCCGACACTCGTCCAGCCGTTGGCGCGAGAGTCTGATGGCGGCCTCGCCGGCCTCCGCCCGCTGCCGGAGGCCGGTCAGCCGTTCATCGGCCTCGCCAACCCGCGATCGCAGCGACTCGAGCACGTCCTGATCTTCGAGCAGCAGTCGATCGAGCTCGGTGATCGCGGCCTTCAGCTCGTCGCGACGGGCGACCGTTTGCCGACGCTCCTCGGAGGCCGCCGCCAGCCGGCTCTCGAGATCGTGCAGCGTCTCTTCAATGCGCCCGACCTCCGCTTCGTGCGCCGCGGCGCGCTCGATCAGGGCGGCGTGCGTCGCGCGGGCCTCCGCCGCCCGCTGGCTCAGGCTCTCGACGGCTTCTCTCCCTTCGAACAGCCGGCGCTGCGCGAGGCCGAGCCGCTCGTCGGCCGTGCGCTGGTCACTCTGCAGACGGGCGATGGCATCGCGGGCCTCGGCCCTGCGGAATTCCAGCGCGTCCCGCTCCTCTTCGGCCGAGCGGCGCTCCGTGTTCAGCAGCTCGCGCTTGCGCGCGATTCGCTGAACATCCTCCATCACGTTGCCGAGCTGCATCTCGTAGCTCAGGATCTCCTTCTCGCGAAGGTGCTCGTCGGCCTGCATCGAGCCAATCGCCGCCGTCAGCCCGGCGATGGTCTCATCGAGCGTGCGCATCTCACGGGCGAGACGCTCGAGGGCTGTGCGCTCGCCGCCGCTCCGCTCGTGCAACTCCTTGATCTCGCGCTTGGTCGCGAGGATGCCTCGAGCCTCCGTTCGGTCGCCTCCCGACACCACGTGGGGCCCACGAAAGACCTCGCCGGCCAGCGTCGAGACCGGCACGTCTCCGCGCGCCGCCGCCCCGAGCGCCTGGTCCCAGGTTTCCGCGATCCAGGCCTCGCCGATCGCGTGCCGAATCGCGTCGGCTGCCGGGCCGGTGATCTGTACGACCGACGACAACGCCAGGAGACCATCTGGAGCCCGAGAGGCTTTCGGGCCGGGCCCGCCCGATGCGCCGCCTTCGGCGTGGGCCACCACGAAGCCGCAGCGCCCTGCGTTGCGTTCTCTCACGAATTCCAGGCCAGTGGCGGCGTGTTGATGGGACTCCACGACGACGTGCTGGAGCAAGTCACCGAGGCAGGCCTCGACGGCGCGTTCGTACCGCTCCGGAACAGCTAGATAATCGGCAACCGATCCCCGTTGGCGGACCGATCCGTTGGATTCGGCCAGCACCATCCGGGCGGCATCGCCGTATCCCGCGCGCGCCGCGGCGAGCTCTTCGAGCGACGCGAGGCGCGCCTCGAGCGCGGCGAGCTCGTGCTCGCGCGATCGGGTCTCGCGCGCGCGCCACTCGTGCTCGATTCTGGCCGTCGCCAGCTCGGTCTCCCGAGCCGCGCGCGACGACTGCAGGCCGGCGAGCGCCGCGCAAGCGGCCTGCAGCCCTTCGGCGGCCTCGGCCCGAACCGCGTCGGCCGCGGCCGCTTCGCGGTCCAGGTCCTGCGTTTCGGCCTCGAGCTTGCCGATCAGCTCGGCCACACGGTCGCTGGCCGAGTCGGCGCTTTCGACGGCGTGTTTCAGCGTCGTGGCGGCGCTGATAGCGGCGAACACCTCGCTGCGAGCCGCCTCGACGTCGGCTTCGAGATCGTCGAGCCTCTGCGATGCCGCGCGGTGAGCGTCGATCTCGGCCGTCAGGCGATCCGACGCGTGCTCTCGCTCCTCCCGCGCGTGGCGAGCCGCCTCCCGTCCGTCGTCAAGCGCCCTCCGCACGGGTTCCTCTCGCGAGGCAAGCTGCTCCACTTCCACGTCGACCTGCAGCGTCTGCCGGTCGAGCTGTCCGATCTGCTGCGTGTTGAACTCGATCTGACTGGCGCGCCGATCCATCTCCAGCTCGCGCGCGTGCGCGGCGTCGCGCGCGGCGGTGGCCTCGGCCTCGGCCTCGGCGAGCGCGATGCGCAGCCGGGCGAGCGTCTGCTCGTGCTCCGCAACGGCGGCGGCGGCGGCCGCTTCGCTCTCGCGGGCTTCCGATAAGCGCGCGCGTGTCGTCTCGATGGTCTGGGCCAGTGCGCGGTAGCGTCGGGCGAACAGGACTTTCTCCCACCGTCGCAGCTCGTCGCGCAGCCGCTTGTATCGGCGCGCCCTGGCCGCCTGTCGCTTCAGCGCGTTTCGCTGCTTCTCGACCTCGAAGACGATGTCGTCGATGCGGATCAGGTTCTGCTGCGCCGCTTCGAGCTTCAGCTCCGCGGCCCGGCGGCGCGTCTTGTACTTCGTGACGCCGGCGGCTTCCTCGATGAGCTGCCGGCGATCGGTCGGGCGCGTGCTCAGAATCAGCCCGATCTTCCCCTGCTCGATAATGGCGTAGTTCTTCGCGCCGAGCCCCGTGTCCATGAGTAGCTCGTGGACGTCGCGAAGCCGACAGACTTCTCCGTTGATGAGGTATTCGCTCTCACCCGATCGATACAGCCGGCGCGTGACTTCGACCTCACGGGCGACGATCGGATCGACGTGTCCGTTCCCGCCCGAGACGTGGCCGGGGCCGTTGTCGTGACCGTTGCCGTGACCGTGACCAGGCTCCGCGATCTCCGCGTGGCCGTTGCCGTTCGGACCGCGTTCGTGGGCCAGCGGGGTCGTGACGCCCGCCAGCAGCAGCCGTACCTCAGCCGACGCCGTGGCCTTGCGGGCGTCGCTCCCGCTGAAGATCACGTCTTCCATGCGATCGCCACGCAGGCTCTTCGCGCTTTGCTCGCCCATCACCCACACGATCGCGTCGGCGACGTTGCTCTTGCCGCACCCGTTCGGCCCGACAATGGCCGTGACGCCGGTGTCGAACATCAGCTCGACGCGATCGGAGAACGATTTGAACCCGTTCAGCTCGAGACGCTGCAGCCGCATGGATGACCCCAAAAAAGAAAAGCCGCCCGAGCCGAGACGAAACCTCGACCCTCAAGCGGCTGGGACGCTCGCAAGAACGCGCGGAATGTTCGTCAAAGCCCGGCGTGTTGTGGCCGACGCGTCAACACGACGCGGCCCCATGGCCACTTCCTGCTCAACCGGGCGTCAGTCTAACAATCTCCTACGAATGGTAGCAAGCCCAAACTCCTCCCCAACCTGTTGGGGAGGCAACCAAAAAGCTCAGGGCGCCGCTTTCCCGCCGCGCGCCAGATGCGTGAGGTTCTCGGCCTCCGCAAACAACGTCAGCCCGAGCTGCGACTGCGGATCTTTCATCGTCAGGTTCTTGTACGCCTCGGTGACCCCGAAGAGCTCCACGTCGATTTCGAACTTGATCATGGCGCGGATGAACTCGATGTCCTTGGCGAACGCGTCTTCGTCGATCTTCACTTTCTCGGCCCTGAGATGGTCCTTGAACTCGTGCAGCATCACCTCGTCCACGGCGAATCCGCGCGGCACCTGCTGGCGACCCTTCGACGCCCCCTGGATGCGATCGTCATCCTGGGCCGAGAACCGCCGCGAGAAGGTGGCGAACGCCTGGCGGGCGTAGAGCTGACGCCCGAAGCGCGTCGGGTTGAACCCTTCGATCGGGCCATCGACGCGCCGATCCGGTTCGATGCCGCCGCCGCCAAACACCTTGCGGCCCGCATCCGTATAGCGCAACTGCGCGGCGGTTCGCGGCCGGATGGCGTCCTGATCGCGCAGCGTGTAGGTCAAGTACTCGTCGAATGTGCCGTCCCACGGCCGCTGGATGAGCCGTCCGCTCGGCGTGTAGTAGCGCGCGGTCGTCAGCGCGAGGCCCGCACCCTGGCTGATGCGGTACACGGACTGCACGAGCGCCTTCCCGAACGTCGTCTCGCCGACGATGATGCCGCGATCGTGATCCTGGATCGCGCCCGAGACGATCTCGGACGCGCTCGCGCTGTTTCGATTCACCAGTACCACGAGCGGGAGATCCTTGTACTCGCTCTCCTCGGTCGCGCGGTAGTCCTGATCGGAATTCGACACGCGGCCGCGCGTGTAGACGATCAGATCGCCGCGCGGGAGAAACCGGTTCGCGACCTTGATGGCCTGATCGAGCGGACCGCCCGGGTTGCCCCGCAGATCGAGCAGCAGCCGACGCATCCCTTTCTGCGCCAGCTCGCGCAGCGTCCGGCTCAGATCGCGGTCGGTGTTCTCGGCGAATTCCTGCAGGCGGACGTAGCCGGTCGTCGGATCCGCCATGAAGGCCGCCAGAATCGTCGGGATGTTGATCTCGTCGCGGGGGACCTCGAGGTCGATGAGCTGGTCGAAGCCCAAGCGCCGGATCGCGATCTTGACGAGCGTCCCCTTCGGCCCCTTTAGTCGTCTGACCGCCTGATCGCTCGTCCAACCCTTCGCGTCTTCGCCCTCGATGCGCGCGATGACGTCGCCACGGCGAATCCCCTTCCGGTACGCAGGCGAGCCTTCGAACAACCTGATGACCGTGATGTCGCCGTCAATGACCGTAATCGTGATCCCGAGACCGTAATAGCGCCCTTCCTGCCGCTCGCGCATCTGCGCGTACGAGCGCGGGTCCATGAAGCTCGAATGCGGATCGAGCGTCTCGAGCATGCCGCGAATCGCGCTGTAGACCAGCCGCTCCGAATCGACGTCTTGCACGTACTCCTTCTCGATCGCCTGGAGCGCGTCGGTGAAGACGCGGTAGTGCTCCGGCACGCGGTCCTGGGTGGCCAGGGCGCTCCGCCCAAAGAAGCCGCCGACGAGGGCGGACACCACGATCGCAAACACCGCCGCCGAGAAGAACCGATACCTGCGCATGAATGGATGCTAACAGATAACCCCAAGCCTGGCAACGAGTTCGGCGGACGCGCCCGGTCGCCGACCTTGACCCGCCCTCGATGACCTTTCTATAATGGCTGGAGTCACTTACATGCCGGAGCGCCGGCTGGCGGTACACCTGGCCCCGCGTCCGGGTGAGTTGCCTCCGAGGAACCGAAAGCCCCCGCTCGACACCCGATTTCTGGAGTTTGCACACCATGTTCGGTTCAATCGGAATGCCGGAGCTGATCATTATCTTCGTCATCGCGCTGATCATTTTTGGTCCGCGCAAACTGCCAGACCTTGGCAAGTCTCTCGGCAAGAGCCTGGCGGAGTTCAAACGCGCGTCGAACGATCTGAAGAGCACGCTCGAAGAGGAGATCCGCCTCGAAGAGCAGCGCGCCGCTGTTGAGAAGATGAAGGCGCCCCAGGACGCCACGGCAACCCCGACCTCCACCGCACACGAAGAAGAGCCCGTCTCTCGTACGCAAGAAGGCGCGTAGGTCGGGCTCGACCGTCCCTCGCGATGGCGCTCGTTCCCTTCCCCAAAAAGGATCAGTCAGACGATCAGGAGTCTCGGCGGACCGATCTCGAGCCCTGGGAATCCGACCAGGAAGAGCCCGAAACCGGGCCGAAGATGTCCTTTCTGGAGCACCTCGAGGAGCTCCGGAAACGGATCGTGAACGGTCTCATCGCGATCGGTGTGGGCATGTGCGTGTCGTTCTTCTTCATCGACAGGATCAAGGCGTTCATCATGCTGCCGCTGGCCCAGATGCTGCCCCCAGGCAGCAAGATGATGTACACCGAGCCGACCGAAGCGTTCGTGCTCAACTTGAAGCTGGGGGGACTCGCCGGCCTGATGATCGCCGCCCCCGTCATCATGTGGCAGGTGTGGCTGTTCATTGCGCCAGGCCTTTACAGCAACGAGAAAAAATTCGCGCTTCCTTTCATCTTCCTGACGACGACGTGTTTCCTGGGCGGCGCGGCCTTCTCTCACTACATGCTTTTTCCCTGGGCGTGGCAGTACCTCGCGAGCTTTGGCACGGACTACATCGTCTTCCAGCCTCGCATCGAGCCGGTGTTCAGTCTGTACATCAAACTGCTGCTGGGCATGGGGCTCATCTTCCAGATCCCGACGGTCGTGTTGTTCCTGTCGCGGATGGGGCTCGTGACCGCGGGATTCCTGGCGCGTCAGACCAAATACGCGATCCTGATCATCTTCATCGTCGCAGCCGTCATCACGCCCACGGCCGATCCGATGACACAGACGCTGATGGCCGCCCCGATGGTGGCGCTCTACGTCGTCAGCATCGGCATCGCGTGGGTTTTCGGGAAGCGCAAGCCAAAACGCGACTGACCGCTCGGATTTCCGCGAAATTCACGGCATGTCGGCTGGATTGCCTCGGGTCGGGGTTGCAGCCTGCTATACTAATGAGCTGACCTCAGTAGAAGAAACGCCTGAAGCTTGTTCTCCTGTCGATAACGCGTTTGTTCTACTAGTGTAGTGTCAAGAATTAGCTGGATAAGCTGGGCGTCGAGGCGCCCGCCCGGCAAGGCGCGAGGAGCGCGCATACCGGGCGTATGCAAGCGACGAGTAACGCAGCCGGGCGGGATGCATCGGGGCCAGGTTGTCCAGCTAATTCTTGGACACTACACTAGAAGCGGCGGGCCCTTTGGCCCCCCGCCTAGGGCGGATGAGCCATCTGCCTTGGACCGCTATACGGCGCCTTACGAGAATTTTGTTCTCGTTGCCGTAGAGCGGTCCTAGGCGCGCACAGCGCGCCTGC
>JACOUA010000226.1 GCA_016178075.1 Acidobacteriota bacterium | reverse complement strand
TGGCTCGGTGCAGGTCCAAGCAGTGTCGATTGCCAAAATGACGCTCACGTCAAGGACTGAGCTTCTTACACGCTAACTTCTTCGAGGTGCTTCAGCCTTGGCAGCTTTTTGATTGCCTTTCCGCTCTTCTCTTCGGCCAACCGAAGCTCGTAAAGGCTTTGAAGATTCAGCCAGAACTGTGGGCTCGTTGCGAAAAAGTGAGCCAGACGTAGCGCACTGTCTCCGGAAATCGCACGCTGCCCGTTCAGGATCTCCGTCACGCGATTGGTCGGAACCTTCAGCTGACGCGCGAGTTCGGCGGCACTCATGTCGAGCGCCTCGAGCTCCTCGGCCAAGTGCTCTCCCGGATGGATGGCCCTGCGTGCCATGGTGTGCTCCTCAGTGATAATCGACAATCTCGACGTTCGTTGGGCCAGGCGATTTGTCCGGCCACTCAAAACAGATCCGCCATTGGTCGTTCACGCGGATGCTGTACTGTCCCTTTCGATCGCCCTTCAATGCTTCGAAACAGTTGCCAGGCAAGGCGGCCAGATCCTGAAGGACGTGAGCCGCTTCAAGGCGATCCAGCTTGAGCCGGGCAGGTCGCTCGATGCCGGAGAAAGCTTTCACGCGTTTGCCGGCGGCGAAGTCAGCCGTGCGCTTGTCGCGGTAGCTGACAATCATTCCCTGTTCATTATCTCACAGAATTATGCGTTACGTCATGCGTAACGAATGTGACCAGGGCAGCGGCGCAGGTGACGAGCCGCCTCAGCAGACACTGACGGTGCGAGCCGTAGGCTGGATCGAAGGATAGGTTGGCGGGGCGCCGTTTGGCGCCCCGCCCGCGACGCCGTCAGGCCTCGGGCGACGCTGCCGCGGCCTCAACGTCGGCGTACGCCGCCAAGACGGCGTCGCGCACGCCCTCTTGCGCGCTGACGTCCGCGATCGGTCGGAGCAACGCGAAGCTGCGCCGCTCGCCGTTCACGGAGTACTGCCGCGCGGGGAACGTCACGTTCCGGCCGGTGCCGCTGCGGCGCTCCCAGATCCCGAAGCCGATCAGCTTGAGACCGGCCAGTGGGCCGTCGCCGAAGTGGAGTTCCGCGTCCGCCAGCTTTCCCGGCGGGTTGCCGCGATCGTTGACGACGATCTTGACGGTCAGGTTCGCGGGGGTCGTGTGGGTCTTCGCCATGTTCTTATCCTCCTGAGGAACCGTGATGTGGTGGTTCCTTCGCAACCTGAGGAACCCCACGAGCGCGGACCCGGGAGGATGCGAGGGGCGGCTCGCCTGGCCGAGGCGGATGACCGCTCGCCCAGCTCAGAAAGGCCTTCGACGGCGGCCAGCAGTTCTCCTATCTCCAACGTCCCGCCCTTTCTTTCCCAAAGGCTTTGTCGGCCAACCCTTCATTGCGTCCGCCTCGAGCTTGTCTTGGAGCGTCTTCACCCACGGTTTGTAATGCTTCTCCGTGACCTTGATTGACGCATGGCCCAGCAGCATCGAGACGGTCTCGAGCGATACGCCGTGCTTCAGCAGCTCCACGGCGAACGTGTCGCGGAACATGTGCGGGTGGCCCTCGACATCGGCGAGCTTGAACAGCGTCCTGAACGAACGCTGCGCATCGGCGACAACGGTCTTCGGATTCCCGTTGCCGGTCCAGAAGAAGTACTTCGGATTCGGTCCTCATTTCCTTGAGCGCGTCGACGACGACGGGCGGAAGCGGGCAGTAGACGGGCGTGCCCGTCTTCGCCTGGTAGAGAAACAGCTTCGGTGCGTCCAGCGAAGGCTGGCGCGTTCAGCGGGAGACAGTCCCGCCAGGGCAGAAGCCAGAGGCCCTGTAGCTTGGATGGCAGGGAGGAGAGAAATCGATGACCTGAAGCCCATCGACAAAGCCATCGTCAGGATGGTGAGCGAGTCGCCGGGCCGCAGCGCAAGCGAACGCACATGTAGCCCCGAAATTTCTAGCCCCGAAGGTCGAACTCGTCAAAGCAGAGCGAAGACTGCATGGGACGGCGCATCTGGCCGACGCGCCGGACCACTTCGGCGGGGTCTCAACGGCGGCACGGAGACAAGGACGCGCGGAGCAACTGGAGAAGCCCGTCTCGTCCCGCGAGGAAAGGCGCGGAGCAGGGAAGCCGTATAACCGGTCAACCGGGAAAGCGGTGGACGGCGAGCGGGCCTCGGAGGGGCCTATAGTAGCGAGGAAGCGGAGTAATGTCCGTGGAGCGAAGAGGCCCTGCTGGTCTGTCACGCTTTTCGAGAACGGGGAGGCAGGGGCGAGATGACAAAGACGCCCATCACACTGCAGGACCTGCGACGAAAGCTTTACGTCAAGGCGAAGGCTGAACCGTCTTGGCGCTTCTGGGGCCTGTACGTCCACATCTGCAAACTGGAGACACTCCAGACCGCGTATGCGGTGGCCAAAGCGAACGACGGCGCTCCGGGTAGTGACGGAGTGACCTTCGAGGCCATCGAAGCCGCGGGCGTGGAGGGGTTCCTGACGCAGCTGCGGGACGAACTGGTCACGTTCCGATATCGACCCATGCGGAACCGGCGGCACGAAATTCCCAAGGACGGGGGGACGAAAGTGCGAGTCCTCTCGATTCCGGCCATCCGGGACCGTGTGGTCCAGGGAGCCGTCAAGCTCATTCTGGAACCCATCTTCGAGGCCGATTTCCAACCGGGGTCATACGGGTATCGACCGAAACGGACGGCACACGCAGCGGTCAAGCTGGTGGCCGAAGCCATCACCCGAGGCAAGACCCACGTCATCGATCTTGACGTCCGCGCCTGCGAATCAACGACGACGACGTGCTGCACTTGCTGAAGCTGATGCTGAAAGCGACCGGGGAGAAGGGCGTGCCGCAAGGGGGCGTGGTCACGCCGTTGCTCAGTAACGTCTACCTGAACACGGTAGACCGGATGTTGGAGCAAGCGAAAGCGAGCACGCGTATCGGCAACTACACGGCAGTCGAATACGCCCGGTTCGCCGATGACCTGGTGATTCTGGTGGATGCCCATCACCCGCGGCATGACTGGCTGCTCCGGGCGGTGCAGACCCGGCTCCGGGAGGAGTTAGCTAAACTCGACGTCGAGGTCAATGAGGAGAAAACGCGTCTCGTGGATATGGCAAAGGACGAGGGCTTTGGATTCCTGGGGTTCGACTTTCGTCGGCTCCGGAGGTCCAGAGGCGGCGGGTGGGTGCGGTACACGCCGAAGCTCAACAAGCGCACGGCGCTGCTGCGCAGCTCTCCGACATCTTCCGGCGCCATCGGTCTCAACCGGTCAGGCGACTCATCCAGCAGATTAACCCTATCTTGCGGGGCTGGGTGAACTACTTCGCGGTGGGCCACGCGAGCCGCTGCTTCTCGTACATTCGATACTGGGTCGAGCGGAAGGTGGGGCGACATCTGATGCGGAATGCGAAGCGTCGCGGCGTCGGCTGGCGACGGTGGCGTCGGGAGTGGTTGTACCAAACGCTCGGGCTCTTCGGGGCCTATCGCGTGCAGCGCCCCACTCCGACAGCGGTCGCGGGCCGATAGGTCCCATAACCCTTGCGGTGAAGCAGCCAGGAAAGCTGAGTGCGGGAAATCCGCACGCTCAGTTTGATGCGGCGGAGATTGGAAACCAGCTCACGGGTTGGTTAGTGAGGCACTCCCAGAGGAAACGGGGTGCTCCAGATAGACCGACCCTACGGGGCCTTGGCGCCAGTCTCCGACCCTACA
Source organism: Acidobacteriota bacterium (assembly GCA_016178075.1). Lineage (GTDB taxonomy): Bacteria > Acidobacteriota > Vicinamibacteria > Vicinamibacterales > JACQTH01 > JACQTH01. The sequence goes on along the minus strand of JACOUA010000226.1, from coordinate 719 downwards.
ACCCACAAGCCGCTCGCGCTCGCAGGTCACCGCGTCACGAATGCGCAGGCCGGAGTAGCGGAGCAAGAGCGTGAGCGCCTTCATGCGCTGCCGGTTTCCGTGGTTGTAGATTCCTTTGATCGGATAGCGGTCACAGGCCTCGAGGATCGTCGCGATTTGATCCTCGTCGAACGGCAGCGTCGGCGATGGGGGCACCTTGACCGGCTTGATCGCGGCGACGGGGTTCGTCCGAATCCAATCGCGCGCGACGCAGAAGTGGAAGAAGCCCTTCAGTCGCTCCTGCTTCTTGTATTTGGAAATCGGGCTGTCCTTCCATGTCGTGCGGAATTGCGTGAGCTCGTCGACGCCGAGTTGTTTCAGCGCATGGAACCCGCGCGACCGACACCATGGAAGGAATTGCTTGCGCAGAAGAACGTTCTGCTTGCCGACCGTCGCCTCGGACAAACCGCGCGCCTTGACGTCGTCGAAGAATCGCTCGACGGCGTCGGCGATCCCCGGAATCTCGGCGTTGACGACGCCGACTTCGCCCGACGCTTCCCAGCCGCGCACGAGATCCTGCGCGGCTTGCCACGACGTCAGATCAAGGCTGCGGCGGAGATACTCGCGTCCGAGCGAGCCTTGGACCCAGATCGGGCATTGGCATTTTTGGCTGCGCGAATCGCGGCGAGGCCGTCATAGAACTGGCAGGTTGGTGCGTGCCGGCGGTAAATCGCGAGGGG
>JACOUA010000225.1 GCA_016178075.1 Acidobacteriota bacterium | reverse complement strand
TCCTGAAACGAAGCTAAAGCTTCGTCCCACCTGAGGCTCACGCTTCGTCCCACCTGCCCGGCGCTTCTCTATCCCACGATTCGATGGCGCAACGCCTTCGCGATGGCCTCGGCTTTCGAGCGGACCGGGCACCTTCGCCTACGTGAACGGAACCTTCGGCAGCGGCCTCAGTCTGCTGACCGCGCGGCCTCGAACCTGGTAAACATCCGTCACACGCAACCCGTCACTCCCAACTCGAAGCCCGCCACTGATGACCGGAGTACAATGCCGCTATGGGGCTGACGGTGCTCGAGGTCGAGGTTGGAAATCCGGCGACGCCGGAGACGACTGAGCCAGTGGAATTTCTGATTGACTCGGGTGCGATCTACTCCGTCGTGCCGCGCGAGATCTTGGATCGCCTTGGTATCCGCCCGCTCGCGAAACAAGAGTTCAGGCTTGCGGACGGTACCAAAATCGTCCGCGAGAAGGGCGTTGCTCTTTTCCGGTATCAGGGACAGGTCGGGGGAGCTGACGTCATCTTCGGCGAGGCAGGCGATAGCGTGTTGCTCGGCGCGTTTACCCTCGAGGCGCTGGGGCTAGCGCTCGATCCCTTCCGCCGCGAGCTCAGGCCGCTGCCAATGATCCTGTCCGGGCTTCCTCGACCGCCTCGCCACGAAACATCATAAGACACTCCCCATCTTCGACAGTTGTCCGTTGCGGGGTCGGAGCGCTCAGGTCGGCAGGCGCGGAGTGGGACCCTGCGCGGGTCGCCGATTTCGTCCCCGGAGGCACGTTTTTCCGCGCGGCCGACCGGCGCGCGAGCGAGGCGCCCGCGCGGCACCAGGTTAAAGCAACCGCTTCGCCAGCACGCTCCACACGGCGAACGCCAGGCGGCGGCGATCGTGGCGCGCGATGTCGCGGCGCCAGAACTCGCCCTCCACGACCTCGCACCCGTCAGGCGGCGTGCCGATCTCGAGCGGCTGCTTGTGCTCGCCCGCGTACCGGGCGAGCACGTCGGCGCGCGGCCAGGCCGTATTAAAGATGATGACGTCGACCGGCCGGCGGATGGCGTCGGAGAGCTGCCGTGCAGCGTGGGAGGCCGTAAAGCCCGCCATGCCGCGGCCTTCGGTCAGCAGATTGGCGACCATGATGACGGGGCCGTCCATTCGGCCCACGGCCTCGGCTACGCCGCGCACCAGCACAATCGGCATCAGACTGGTGTAGAAGCTGCCGGGACCGATGATCAGCGCATCGAAGTTCCGGATCCCTTCGGCGGCGGCGGGATGCACTGAGACGTCCGGCTCGAGCCACACGCGGCGGACATCGTGACCGCGGCTCTGCCCGGCATCGACTTCGACCTCGCCCCGCGTGACCGTGCCGTCACTGTATTCGGCGCAGACGCTCGCCTGCTGCACGCTGACCGGCCACACGCGACCCGAGCACCCCAGCAGCGCGCGCAGTCCGTCGACGGCTGCCAGAAAATCGCCGCTGTAGCGCTCCATCATCGAGATGAGCAGGTTGCCGCCGGTATGTCCCCCGAGGCGGCCGTTCTCCAGCATCGGCAGGCGCGACAACAGCACGCGACGCGCTTCCGATTCATTCCTCGCCAGCGCCAGCGCGCACTTCAACACGTCGCCCGGCGGCAGCACGCCCAGCTCATCGCGGAGCTGTCCGGAGCTGCCCCCGGTGTCGAACATCGTGACGACCGCGTGGACCTCGAGCCAGGGATTGGCTTTGAGGCCGCCCAGCAGGCTCGGGAGTCCCGTCCCGCCTCCAAAGCATCCGACGTTGAATCGTCGCAGGCGCATCCGCCAATTCTACGGGATTCGGGATTTGGGATTCGGGATTCGCATGATTCACGGCCCGACCCACGAATCCCGAGTCCCGAACCCCGAATCCCGATCCCGATAGAATGCTTCCATGCCTTCCGCCCCCGCCGCAGTCGAGTCACTGCTCGACGACCTGCAAACCATCTTCGGGCCGCGGCTCGAGTCGCTCGTGATGTACGGTCCCCACGCCGCCGACGGCGAGCGCGCCGGGGACACTCCGATCCACTGTCTGGCGATCGTCCAGTCGCTCTCGTTCGAGGATCTCCGCGCTGCGGCTTCTCTACGCGGTCGATGGGAGAAGCTCCGGCTCGCGACGCCGCTCATGCTCACGAGCGAGGAGTTCGCACGATCGCTCGACGTCTTCCCGCTCGAGTACGGCGACATCATCGACCATCATCTTCCAGGTGGCGCCCGACGATCGCCGCCGCGCGTGCGAGGTGCAGGCCAAGAGTCACCTCCTGCACCTGCGCGAAGGGTTCCTGGAATGTGGCGGACGCCCGGAAGAGGTCGCACACCTGATTACACGATCTGCCGCCCCGCTGGCGGCCCTGATGCGTCACGTCACGCGCCTTGGCGGCATGGACGCCCACAGCGAGGCGTTTCGCCCCATCCTCGCGCTGGAGGCATCTGGGGCGCTTGCGGCCGCCGATGCCCTTGCGCTCTATCCCAAGTACCTGCGCAGCGTCGAGCAGTTCGCGCAGGCGCTCGATCGGTGGGGACAGACACGAGAGGGTTCGTGATCACCAAGCTAAAGCTTGGTCCCACCGTCGTCGCGCTTCTCGCCGCTGTTCTGTTGGCGAACCTTGCTCGCGCGCAGTCCGAGCAGCTGCCGCGGCTCACACAGCCGGTCAACGACTTCGCACACGTGATCGACGCTGAGAACGCGGCCGCGATGGAGCGCATCATCCGCGCGCTCCTGACCACCTCCGGCGACGTCATCGTGGTCGTCACGGTCGACCAAATCGCGCCGTTTGCCGACATCCGCGAGTACGCGGTGAAGCTCTTCGAGAACCACGGCGCGGGGATCGGCGAGAAAGGCAAGGACAACGGCCTGCTCGTGCTCCTGTCGTCTGGCGACCGACGTGTCTGGATCGAGGTCGGTTACGGCCTCGAGCCCTTCATCACGGACGGTTTCGCCGGCGAGACCAGCCGCGAGTACATGACGCCGGAGTTCCGCAATGGGCGCTACGGTGCGGGACTTCGTCGAGGGGTCGAGCGTCTCGTCGGTCGAATCGCGCAGGCGCGAAACGTGACGATCGACAATGTCGCGCCCGTGCCGGCGCCCGCGACCTCCAGGGACTTCCCGATCGTGCCGATCGTGGTCGTCCTCATCATCATGCTGATTCTCATCAGCCGCGCCGCTCGTCCACCGCGCATCGGCAGACGAGGCGCGCGGTACTGGGGCGGCTCCCCATGGAGCGGGTGGAACAGCGGTGTGGGATCCTTCGGCGGAGGCTTTGGTGGAGGCGGCGGCGGGGGCGGTTTCGGCGGAGGCTTCGGCGGGTTTGGCGGCGGACGATCCGGGGGCGGAGGCGGGGGTGCTGGCTGGTAACGTCACCCGCACTCGCAGCCCGCAACAAGCGCGTGCGGCCGACGCTATAATGCGGGCTTCTCCATGACGATTGCGGCGGGCGAAGGTGTCGGGCCTCGCCGGCGCCGTGAAGCAATCTAACCACATCGGGCTACACTTGTAGTCACATGAGATCGAGACACCACGGAGGAACTCCTGGTGCTGGGTGATGAGGTGTTAATCGGCCAGACCGTGATGGAGAAGATGGGCCTGCTTGTCGACCCCGCTCGTCACCGCGTCGTTCCCAATCCCGCCCATCCGGACCAGCCCGTGACCAAGATCAAGTGAAGGCATCGAGAATCGCGGTGAGTGCAACTCGCTCGGAGTTACCTCGCACCCGCTTCCCCGGAGACAGACTGACATCTACGCGGAGGTTGATCACTTCTGGAGCGCGACTTCTATCGGCCATCACCACTCGGCTCTGGCGGGAGTCCGTGGGGGCCGGCGCTCCCCGGAGAAGTCCGTGAACGCTGATGTCCTCGTCGACGTCCGGCCAATGGATCCCGAACCCGGCACCGGCAATGTTCCAGTTCGCGCGCTGTTCTGGAGTCGCGCACAGCAGACGAGGGAATCACGCCAACGGCACCGTGATGGTTCGACCGTCGAGGAGGTCGACGCCTAACGTGTCCTCACTCACCCGCACGTCTTTCACGCGTTCACCGGGCTTAGCAGTCCGTGGTGAAAGTCCGGCTGCATTCGACCGGCGCTGCATCGCCGGTCTCGGTGCGACGCCGGACTTTCACCACGGACTGTTAGGGCCCACGACGTAGATCAGATCGTGGTTCGTCGTTCGTGATTCGTAGTTCGCACGTCACGATTCTGGCGCGTTAGCCGTGCAGGCACGGCTAGTTGAGGTGGGATTTTCGTTCTGGTGTCGGATCGAGCAATTCGGACAGGCGGGATGACAAAGACTTGTGCAACGAAAGCAGTCCGGGAAGATACTGAGGCAAATTGGCGAAGACTTGCTTGGCCGTGCTGTCCCTGTAGGTGTGTGACGTGCGATTCCGTTCCTCCAGCATGTCGAGGAACAACTCTTCTGCGGTAATCCAGTTGTTACGCCAGGCCGTCGATATCGCCATTCGCGGACTGGGACATTCCTGACCTTCGAGTCTGGCAACGGCCTGGACGCTCTTCCAGCCAAGTTCAAAACAGAACTCAAATCTCTGAATGGCGGCGTCACGTATGAACTCGTTCTCGGGTTGCCGGAGCACGTCGGCGAACCGAGTCAATGCCGCGTCGAAATCCTTGACGAGCGATTCTGCTTTGGTGGTGTCGGCCAAGTCAGATCTTTTCGATTCGTTGCAAAGCCAGTTCGGCAAAGGCGGGGTCGGCTGTGGTGAAGTCTACAACGTCGAACATCCGCAGCGTCCGGAGTCTCTCAAGTTCTTCGCGAATGCGCAGCAGTGTCGCTTGACTCAACGCACGTGGACCTCGAAGACCGATATCGATGTCCGACCGAGCGGTGCCACTCCCTGAAGCCTCCGAGCCGAAAATGAACAACTCATAGGCGTCAAGATCCACATGCTTCCCGACCGCCTCGCGGATCGCCCGGCGAAGAGCGGCGCCGGTCATTCGCGGCGAGCCTTTGGGTTCTCGCAACATTGTTTCAATTCAATTGTAATGCAACAGACGCGCGGCTGACGTAGATGCCCCGGCCTCCTGACGAAGCCGGAGATCGACGCCCTGATGTCGCGCGGCGACCTGCTCGTGAAGCACTTCGACGCGCTCATTGCCGCGAAGGGCGAAGCGGCCGTGCTCTACTAGAAACGCAAAGGCAGGAGAATACCGTGACTCGTGGTTCCTGGTTCGTTGTTCGAGAAACCCCGAACGACGACCCACGTTTCTATGAGGCGTCCTCGTGAATGTCTTTGGGCTTAGGCGATCGCTCTGCCCCGGCTGATTCCCGGGCTATAATCTGGCCCGCTTCGCGCACAACCGGCCGTCCAGCCAAGCGGAGGCCTTTTGGCACTCGCTCGAAGTACCCGCCTCGGCCCGTACGAAGTCACTGCCCTCCTCGGCAGCGGCGGCCCAAGCGGGGTGCAGCCGCCTCCGCTGCGCTTCGGCGAGCCTCGCAGGAGCTCGAAGAGCGAAGGCGGGGGGTCCCCGCGCTGAGAGACGCAGAGGTGACCTCGCCCATGTCGCCGGGAGGAATCAGATCGTGACGCTCGTTCCCGGTTCACGCCTCGGCCCCTACCAGATCGTGTCGGCTTTGGGTGCCGGCGGCATGGGGGAGGTCTATCGGGCCCGTGACACCAAACTCAATCGAGAGGTCGCGCTCAAAGTCCTCCCCGAGGCGTTCGCCCTCGACCCCGACCGCCTCGCGGCTTCGAGCGCGAAGCGCAGGTGCTGGCGTCGTTGAACCATCCGAACATCGCGCAGATTCACGGCCTCGAAGAAGCCGACGGCGTGCGGGCATTGGTGCTGGAACTAGTCGAGGGGCCCACGCTGGAAGAACGGCTCAGGGCTCAGCAGCAGGCTCAAGACTCAAGGCTCAAGGCGCAGGCACGGCCTGAGCCCCAAGCCAGAAGCCAGGAGCCCCAGAAGCCGTTCGCCATGAGCCGTGAGCCTGCTGCGGGGCTTGCGGTCAGCGAAGCGCTGGACATCGCCCGCCAGATCGCCGACGCGCTGGACGCGGCGCACGAGCACGGCGTTATTCATCGCGACCTCAAGCCCGCCAACATCAAGGTGCGGGACGACGGCACCGTGAAGGTGCTCGATTTCGGGCTGGCGAAAGCGCTGCACGGAGAGGTCGCCGCGCCAGACGCGTCGCAGTCCCCGACGCTGAGCGTGGCCGCCACGCGCGCGGGGGTGATCCTGGGCACGGCCGCCTACATGAGTCCGGAACAGGCGCGCGGCAAGCTGGTCGACAAGCGGGCGGACCTCTGGGCGTTCGGGTGCGTGCTCTACGAGATGCTCACCGGGCGGCGCGCCTTCGAGGGCAACGAGGTCAGCGACACGCTCGCGGCGGTCCTGCGCGCCGAACCGGATTGGGCCGCCCTGCCGGCGACCACGCCGAGCGCGATCCGGACCCTGCTGCGCCGCTGCCTGGCCAAGGACCGGACGCGGCGGCTCGCCGACGCGGCCGATGCGCGTCTCGAGATCGTCGAGGCGCTGGCGGCGCCAGCGAGCGAGACGCTGCCGCTGGCGTCGGCGACCGCGTCGGGGCACTGGCGCGCCGCCGCCGTCTGGAGTGCAGCCACGCTCGCGTTCGGCGCGGCCCTGGCGGGCACGTCCGTCTGGCTCGCGATGCCTCCGGCCCCGCCGCGCGTCTCGCGCCTCACCCTCCCCCACCAGTGCAACCACGCTCACCGTCGCGGGCATCGACCGCGACCTGACGATCACGCCCGATGGCACGCGCGTCGTCTACGTGGGCAACACCGGGCGCCAGCTCTTCGTTCGGCCGCTCGACCAGCTTGAGCCGACGGCGATTGCCACCGGCACCCTGCGCGCCGTCTTCACCTCGCCCGACGGGGAGTGGGTCGGCTTCGTGGAAAATCGCACGACGCTGAAGAAGGTGGCGATCACCGGCGGGCCCCCCGTGACGCTGGTTGCGATGGACGGCAGCTCGCGCGGCGCCACCTGGTTGCCGGACGAGGCGATCGTCTTCGCCAGCAGCAACGCGACCACCGGCCTGCAGCGCGTCCTGGCCGCGGGCGGGGCGGTGACGGTGTTGACGCGACCGAATCGCGAGCGCGGCGAAGCCGATCATCTCTGGCCGGAGCGGCTGCCAGGGGGCCGCGCCGTGCTCTTCACAATCACACCGGTCAGCGGCGGGCTCGACGCGGCACAGGTGGCAGTGCTCGATCTGGCGACCGGAGTGCAAACGACGCTGGTGCGCGGCGGGAGCCACGCGCACTACGTCGCGAGCGGCCACCTGGTCTATGCGGCGGGCGGGACGCTGCGGGCCATGGCGTTCGACTTGGCCCGGCTGGCGGTGCAGTGGACGCCCGCGCCGGTGGTGCCGCGGTTGGTAACGACACCGTTCGGGGCGGGCGACTTTGGGGTGGCGGGGGACGGCACGCTGGTCTATGTGGACGCGCCGGGCGGCGGGGCGGGCGCCCGGACGCTGGTGTGGGTGGATCGGCAGGGGCGGGAGGAGCCGCTCGGGGCGCCGCCGCGCCCGTATCAGCACCCGCGGATCTCCCCCGACGGGACCCGCGTCGTGGTGCACAGCCTGGATCAGGAAGAAGACCTCTGGCGCTGGGACCTGCCGCGTGGGCCGCTGACGCGGCTGACCTTCGAGCCGGGGCTCGACATCTTTCCGGTCTGGACGCCGGACGGCGGGCGGCTCGTGTTCAGCTCGTCGCGCGCCGGCGGGGTGCTGAACCTCTTCTGGCAGGCGGCCGACGGCACGGGCGCGGCCGAGCGGCTGACCGAGAGCAGCAACCTCCAGCGACCCACCGGGATCACGCCCGACGGCACGCAGGTGGTGTTCTTCGAGGTGACCCCCACCCGGGGGTCGGACTTGCGGCTGCTGGCGCTGCGGTCCGACCGCCGTTCGAGACGCTCAGGGCGCGGTGAGCCTGTCGAACCGCGCCGCGTGACCCCGCTCCTCGAGACGCGGTTCGACGAGCAGAACGGCGTCATTTCGCCCGACGGCCGGTGGCTGGCCTACGGGTCGGACAGCTCGGGATCATTCGGGATCTACGGGCGGCCGTTTCCAAACGTCGGCGAGGGCCAGTGGCAGGTCTCCACGGCGGGGGGGACACGCCCGCTGTGGGCGCGCAGCGGCCGCGAGCTGTTCTACGTGGCGCCCGATGGGGCGCTGATGGCGGTCCCCGTGGAGCCGCGCGGCGCCGGCTGGCACGCGGGCCCGCCGGCGAAGCGGCTCGAAGGACGCTATGTCATGGTGGTCGGCGGCAATCCGGGCCGGCACTACGACGTGTCGCCCGACGGCCGCCGGTTCCTGCTGATCAAAGAGGCCGGTACAGACCCGACCGCCGCGCCGCCGCAGATCATCGTCATCCAGCACTGGGGCGAGGAGTTGAAGCGCCTGGTGCCCTCAAAGTGATCACTCCCAAAGCCTGACGCCACACCGTCTCGCGGCTTTTCGGAGGGGGCCATCCTTACAGCCCAATACGAGTTTGCGCCTCTGCGCGAGCTCCAGATAGGCAGAGTCATAGATGGACAAGGTGTGGGCGGAAGCCAATTCCGAGAGTTTCGAGAATGCGAGTGAAGCCATCTCTTGGTCCACCCTGAGCGGGAGTTCACGAAGCCATCCCAAGGCCGTCTCTCGCTCCTCGCGCGTCAACTTGCCACGGCGTACAAGCACGGTGAGGGCATTGGCCACTTCCAGTGGCCACAGGGCTGGCACCTCGACAACGGCTCCCTGGGCGATGGCGTCCAGCATCCCGGCGGTTTGCCTCGTCGCCTGACCCGGAAGCACCCATCCCACCGCCACCGATGCGTCCGCGACGAACGCCCGCGTCATAGCCTGCCTTCGTCGATGGCCGACCGGGCTTCGCTTGCCGAAAGTTTCGCCTTCGCCTTGTTGCGGGCGGTCACCCGCTGCCGCAATTCACGGAGGCCCGCCACCGCTCGGCGGACATCTGCGAGTCGCTGCGCGCCTTCCGGCACCATTCGGGCGACGGGCTTATCATGGCGGGTAATGACAACCTCCTCACCCTTGGCGACCCGGTCGAGCAACTCTCCGAAGCGGGTCTTGGCTTCAAACGCGCTGACGCTGGCCACAGGGTCCTCCACGCAGGTTAATTAACCAGTCTTTGACTAGTTTGACACGTGAGGCCCGCTCAGGCCAGCTTCAAGTGTAGGTAGTGGGTCAGTTTGGTGTGAAGCCCCGCTCCCACCCCGGGTTGAGGCCGCGCGAGCAGAGTTCTGGAAAAACGCGCCGCAGGCCAACTGTCAATGCTCACCTGAAACCGCGTAAATCTGAACTGACGTCGTAGAGCTGGTGTTCGTTCTTCGTTCTTCTCTTCAAAAGAGAAAAAGAAAAAAGGCTGTGGGGGCTTGTGGAAAACCGTCTGCGGTTTTCCAAGGAGCGCAGCGCCACTTCGGCGTCTACTCGGCGTCCTTCACCTGCGCCGCGCGCCAGAGCTCCAGGTACTTCTCCCGGACGTACGGATCCAGGGCCACGGCGAACTCCGACGGGAGCGTCGCGACGCGAATGAGCTCGAGCACGTCGGCAAGATCCTTGATCCGATGGGGCGCAGTCAGACCCGACGCGAGCTTCAGCTCGACGAGCGTCGGCAGAGACAGAATCCGAAACCGGAGGCCTTCCACCGCCGCCGTTGCGGGATCGGGAAATGCCACCGGCTTCGGCAGCCCGTCGCCCGGAAACTCTCCGGCGACGAGGACATCGATCGGCACACCGTGCTCGGTGTCGCGCAGGCCCTTGCTGCCGGGAAACTTCTCGATGTATCCACGCCCAAGGTACGCCTGCTTGAATCGCGCCAGACCATCACGTGTCAACAACAGGTCGACGTCGGACGTCACGCGCTCGTACCCGTGAGCCCCGAGCGCCATGGCGCCGGCAATCGCGTATGGGATCTTCAACGCGTCGAGACGCCGGGTCACCGCCAGAGTGGCCTGGTGCACTTTGCCGGTCTTCATGAAGAACCTCTCCGCGTTCTCGAGCGCTCTTTCGAAACGCTGGTCGATGGCTCCTGGCTCGGCGCGCATGCTGAGAATCTACCACGCCAGCCGGATCCAGGCATGTGCCAGAGCGGTGCTGGATTAGCCGCCGACCACGGCACGGAAGACGCGCTCATCAGCCCCTCGCGGCTTGCGTACGCGCTCATCGTCAAGGACGCAGCGCTGCTTCTGGTCCGATTTCGACGGGCGTCGCGTAAATCCAATTGCCTCTGCCCCCGGCCGGCCCATCCTTGGGGCGCAGTTCGCGGCGCGGATCCCTCCGCGGTAGAATCATTCACGGAGACCAACCCGAATCCAAGCGGAACGGGTGTAAGAGGCTTCTTGTCCGTTCGAACATGGTGATTCTCATGCAGCACGTCCGGACCGTCCGTCACTGGAACATTGTTCTGATCATGATGGCGGCCTTGGCCGCGTCGGGCTGTTCTTATAATCGTTTCGTGTCGCAGGAAGAAGCGATCAAGGCGCAGCTCGCGCAGGTCGACAACCAGCTCCAGCGCCGCAACGATCTGATCCCGAACCTCGTCGAGACAGTGAAAGGCTACGCCTCGCACGAGCAGGAAGTCTTCCGGCAAGTCTCGGAGTCGCGGGCGAAGCTGGCCGGCGCACAGACGACGGAGCAGCGGTTTCAGGCCGCCAACGAGCAGTCGGCCGCGCTGGCGCGACTCCTCGTGATCGTGGAGAACTATCCACTGCTCAAAGCGAACGAGTCCTTCGCCCGCCTGATGGACGAGCTGGCCGGCACCGAGAACCGCATCGCGGTCGAGCGGATGCGGTATAACGAGAAGGTGCAGGAATACAGCGTCTCCCGGCGCCAGTTCCCGTCGAACCTGACGGCGAAGGTCTTCGGCTTCAAGGAGTACCCCTTCTTCCAGACGCCGCCCGAGAACCGGCGCGCCCCGACGGTCGATTTCAAGAAATAGTGGCCAGTTGCCAGTGTCCAGTTGCCAGAACCAGCCCCGGTTGTCGGACAACTCCACTGGCCAGTGGGTGCTGACCACTGGCCGCTGGCTACTGGCCACTGGCCACTGACCACTGGCGACTGCTATGCGCATCTGGCCCGGTCGACCGTACCCCCTGGGCGCCACCTGGGACGGCACCGGCGTCAACTTCGCGATCTTCTCCGAGCACGCCACCAGCATCGAGCTGTGTCTGTTCGACTCGCCCGAGGCCGCCCGCGAGTCCGACCGCGTCGCGCTGACCGAGCAGACCGACATGGTCTGGCACGGGTATCTTCCCGGCATCAAGCCGGGACATCTGTACGGCTATCGTGTCGACGGCCCCTACAACCCGGCGGCCGGCCACCGCTTCAACCGCAACAAGGTGCTCTTCGATCCGTACGGCAAGGCGGTCGGCCGCGGCGTCCGATGGTGCGAGGAGATGTTCGGTTATCGCCTGACCGATCCGGAGACCGACCTCTCGTTCGACGATCGCGACAACGCCTCCGCTGCGGCGCTGGCCGCCGTCATCGATCCGGCCTTCACGTGGGGCGACGACCACCCGCCGAGGACCGACTGGCATGACACGGTGATCCATGAAGTGCACGTCAAAGGCTTCACCCAGCTTCATCCGGACGTGCCGCCCCACTTGCGTGGCACCTATCTGGGGCTGGTCTCCGACCCGGCACTCGATCACCTGACCAGCCTCGGCATCACGGCGGTGGAATTGATGCCGGTCCATCATCACGCGTACGAGCGGCATCTCGCGGAGCGGGGCCTGAGCAACTATTGGGGCTACAACACGTTGGCGTACTTCGCGCCCGATCTGCGCTACTCGGTCTCGAAACAGGCGCTCGAGTCGGTCCGCGAATTCAAGATGATGGTGCGGGCGCTGCACGGCGCCGGCCTCGAGGTCATCCTCGACGTCGTCTACAACCACACCGCCGAGTCGAACCATCTCGGCCCCACGCTGTCTCTGCGGGGCATCGACAACGTCTCGTACTACCGCCTGCAGCCGGGAAACCCGCGCCTGTACCAGGATTACACGGGCTGCGGAAACACGCTGAACATGCAGAGCCCGCGCGTGCTGCAGCTCATCATGGACAGCCTGCGGTACTGGGTCCTGGAGATGCACGTCGACGGGTTTCGCTTCGACCTGGCGAGCGCGCTCGCGCGCGAGCTGCACGCCGTCGATCGGCTGGGCGCCTTCTTCGACATCATTCATCAGGACCCCGTGCTCTCGCAGGTGAAGCTCATCGCCGAGCCCTGGGATCTCGGCGAAGGCGGCTACCAGGTCGGCAACTTCCCTCCGGGCTGGACGGAGTGGAACGGGCGCTACCGCGATTCGGTCCGCCGCTTCTGGCGCGGCGATGGCGGTCAGGTGTCCGAGCTCGCGAGCCGCCTGGCCGGCAGCAGCGATCTCTACGAGCAAGGCGGACGACGGCCGCACGCGAGCATCAATTTCGTCACGGCGCACGACGGGTTCACGCTTCAGGACCTCGTGAGCTACGAGCAGAAGCACAACGAAGCCAACAGCGAGAACAACCAGGACGGCGAGAACAACAACCTGAGCTGGAACTGCGGCGTCGAGGGGCCGACGGCCGACTTCGAGATCAGCCATCTCAGGGCGCGACAGAAGCGCAACTTCATGGCGACGCTGATGCTGTCACAGGGCGTCCCGATGATCTGCGGCGGCGACGAGCTCAGCCGAACGCAGCTCGGCAACAACAACGGGTACTGTCAGGACAACGAGCTCAGCTGGTACCACTGGGCGCTCGACCACGACCAGCAGGATTTCCTCGAATTCGTGCGCCAGCTCATCCGCTTCCGCCACCAGCACGCGGTGCTTCGCAGACGGCGGTTTTTTCAGGGACGACCGATTCGCGGGGCGGGTGTGAAAGACCTCGCCTGGTTCGATCCCACCGGTAAGGAAATGACCGACGAAGCCTGGAGCGCGCCGTCGATCCGGTCGCTCGGCGTCCAGCTTGCAGGAGACGCTGTGGACGAGGTTGATGCACGCGGCCACCGGGTGGTCGACGACACGCTCGTCGTGCTGCTCAACGCCGACGCGGAGCCGGTGACGTTCGTCCTGCCGCCTCATCAGCCCGATCAGTACTGGGAGAAGGGCCTGGACACGAATGAACGCCTCCCTCATCCGGAACCCCTGCTCCGCGGCGGCCAGCGCTTTGCGCTCCACCCCCACTCGCTCGCCATCTTCACGCTCAGACCGCGAAAGGGCCGCGGCCTTGACTAAGGACCCTAACCTGCCTCGCGCCGAGACGTATCGGTGGCGCGGCGAGTGGAATCACGTGCGGCTCGATCCGAAGGAACGCGTCGCGCATATTCTCAGGCGGGTGACGGCGTGATGGGATCAGGGTTCCCCTGACCCCAGACCCCCTACAGTCTCTATGCTCCGGTCTGGCAGCGCGTCCGACCCGCTCTGGTACAAAGACGCGATCATCTATGAGGTGCCGGTCAAGTCATTCTACGACTCGAACAACGACGGCATCGGCGATTTCCCGGGCCTCCTCCAGAAGCTCGACTACCTGCAGGATCTCGGCATCACCTGTCTCTGGATTCTGCCGTTCTACCCGTCGCCGCTGCGCGACGATGGGTATGACATCGCGGGGTACGAGGGCATTCATCCGAGTTACGGAACGCTCCGCGACTTCCGGACGTTCCTGCGCGAGGCCCACGAGCGCCGCATCCAGGTCCTGACCGAGCTCGTCATCAACCACACGTCGGATCAACATCCGTGGTTCCAGGCGGCGCGCCGGGCCCCGGCCGGCTCGTCCAAGCGCAACTTCTACGTCTGGAGCGACACCGATCAGGCGTATCGGGACGCGCGCATCATCTTCTCCGATACGGAGCGCTCGAACTGGAGCTGGGACGCGGAGGCCAAGGCGTACTACTGGCATCGCTTCTTCCATCACCAGCCGGACCTGAACTTCGACAACCCGCGCGTGTTGCGCGCGGTGATCAAGGTGATGCGGTTCTGGCTCGACACAGGCGTTGATGGCATGCGGCTCGACGCGATCCCGTATCTCATGGAGCGCGAGGGGACCACGTGCGAGAACCTCCCCGACACGCACGGCATCCTCCGGCAGATTCGGCAGGCCCTCGACGCGCATCATACGAACCGCCTGTTTCTGGCCGAGGCGAACCAGTGGCCGGCCGATGTGCGACCTTACTTCGGCGACGGTGACGAATGTCACATGGCGTTCCACTTTCCGCTGATGCCGCGCATCTTCATGGCGCTGCGCCAGGAGGATCGGCATCCGATCACGGAGATCCTCCGGCAGACCCCCGGGATCCCGGACGCCTGCCAGTGGGCGCTCTTCCTCCGCAACCACGACGAGCTGACGCTCGAGACGGTGTCGGACGAGGAACGCGACTACATGTACCAGTCGTATGCGTCGGACCCGCAGATGCGCCTGAACCTGGGCATCCGGCGACGGCTGGCGCCGCTCGTCGAGAACAGCCGCCCGCGCATCGAGCTGCTGACGAGTCTGCTCTGCTCGCTTCCCGGCACGCCGGTCCTGTACTACGGCGACGAGATCGGCATGGGCGACAACGTCTTTCTCGGCGATCGGAACGGCGTCCGGACGCCGATGCAGTGGACCGGTGACCGCAACGGCGGGTTTTCCCGCGCGGAACCGGCGCGCCTCTACGCGCCGCCCATCATGGATCCCGTCTACGGCTACCCCGCCGTCAACGTCGAGTCACAGGAGCGTTCGCCTTTCTCGCTCCTCAACTGGATGAAGCGGATGATCGCGCTGCGCAAGCAGCACCAGACGTTCGGCCGCGGCAGCCTCGAGTTCCTCTATCCACAGAACCGGAAAGTTCTCGCCTACGTCCGCCGCTACGGGGAGGACATCATCCTGGTGGTGGCGAACCTCTCCCGATCCGTCCAGCCAGTGGAGCTGCCACTCGCCGATTTTCAGGGATTCACGCCGGTCGAGATGCTCGGGCGAATCGAGTTCCCCCGCATCGGCGAATCGCCGTACGTCCTGGCGCTCGGACCGTACTCGTTCTACTGGTTCCAGCTCGTCAAGACGACGACACCGGTGGCCATCCGGACGAGCGCACCGCCCGCGGAGTCGACCGAGCTGCCGGCATTTTTTTCGGGCCGCGCCTGGGAGACGCTCCTCGACGGCCATGTGCGCACGCTCATCGAGCGCGAGTGCCTCCCCCACTTTCTCGAGCGGCAGCGCTGGTTTGGCGGCCGGGCTCGCGGCCTGCGAGCCGCCCGCCTCACCGACTGGGCGCTCGTGCGCAAGAGTCCCGTTCCGGCCTTCCTGGCCCTGGTCGAGGCGGAATTCGCCGATGGCGGGCGGCAGACCTATTTCGTCCCGATGGCGCTCATGCCCGGCGCCGACGGCGAGGAGCGTCTGAAGCTCGCGCCCGAAGCCGCGATCGCCCGCGTCACCGGCGCGCGCAAGGGCCTGCTGATGGGGGTCGTTGGCGGCGCGGAATCGATCGGCGAAGTTCTCCTCGACTTTATCGCGGCAAACCGCGAGGTGGCGACCCGCCACGGCGTCATTCGGGCCTTTCGCACCGACGCGTTCGAGCGCGTGCGAGGATCGTCCACGCCAGGGCCGATCACGCTCGGACGAAGTGACGCCAGCAACACCTCGCTCGTCTACGGAGACCGGCTGGTGCTGAAGTTCTTCCGGCGTCTCGAGGAGGGACCGAATCCCGATCTGGAGATCAGCCGTCATCTGGCCGAGCGCTCGGCGTTTTCACGCGTGCCGCCGCTCGGCGGAGGCCTGGTGTATCGGCGGGCCGGCGCCGGGGAACTGACACTGGCCATGCTGCAGGGGTTCGTCCAAAGCCAGGCCAGCGGGTGGGATCACGCCATCTACGAACTCAGCCGCTACTTCGAGCGTGTCAGGACCCTGCCCGCGCTCACCCAGCCGCCGCTGCCCGATCGCTCGGATGAGGTCAAGGAGATCATCGGAGGGTACGCCGACTCGGTGGCGCTCCTCGGTCGAAGGACGGCGGAGCTTCATCTCGCCCTTTCGTGCGACGTCTCCGACCCGGCGTTCGCGCCGGAAGCGGTGACGTCGGACGACCTCCGGAAACTGGCCGTGGAAGCGCGACACCAAGCCCATGCCAGTCTCAATCTGCTCGAAGCCAGACGCGAATCCGATGCCACGGCTCCGGAGGGTCGACAAGTCGTGGCGCGTCGCGAGCGCATCCTGGAGCGACTGCAGGCGATCGAGTCGTTGATACTCGTCACCTCCAAAATCCGGGTTCACGGCGAATACCATCTCGGGCAGGTCCTCTGGGTCGAGGGGGACTTCGTGATCATTGATTTCGAGGGCGAGCCTACGCGGCCGCTCCGGGTCCGGCGGCGAAAGCAGCTCGCGCTGAAGGACGTGGCCTGGATGCTGCGGTCGTTCAGCTACGCAGCATTCGGGGAAATGTTCGCCGAGGCAGGCACCGATGCCGAGGCCTTGAGACGACTCGAGCCGTGGGCCGGCTTCTGGGTGCGCGTGATGGAGGACACGTTCGTCCGCGCCTACCGCGTGGCGGCCGGCGCCGCGCCGTTCCTGCCCGACCCGACGAATTTCCAGAACCTGCTCGAGTTCCTCATGCTGGAAAAGGCGTTGTCCGAGCTCCACGAGGAGCTGACCAATCGGCCCGACTGGATCGGGATTCCGATCAAAGGAATCCTCGAACTGACAACGTGAGCGTCACGTCCAGCTGGACCCCGTGGCTCGGTGCGGTTCCCGATCGAGACGGCGTGCGCTTCAGGACCTGGGCGGCGGCCGCCGAGCAGGTGGAGGTCCTGATCGAGCGCTGGCGATCGGTCGGACCCGCGCAGGTGCTGCAGACCAGGCGGCTCGATGTCGAGAGCCGCGGCGTCTTCAGCGGTCGCGTGGAGGGAGCCCGGGCAGGCGACCTGTACCGTTACCGCCTGGACGGTCGCGACGCGATGCCGGATCCCGCCTCGCGGTTCCAGCCGCTTGGCGTCCATGGCCCTTCCGAGATTGTCGATCCGGATCGCTTCGACTGGCGTGACGACAGCTGGAGAGGTCTTCGGGATCGGACGCTCGCGAAGGCGGTCTTCTATGAGCTCCATGTGGGCACCTTCACGCCGGCGGGCACGTTCGCCGGCGTCGAGGGCCGGTTGCCGTATCTCCGGGACCTCGGCGTCACCGCCATCGAGCTGATGCCGATCGCGGATTTTTCAGGCGCGCGCAATTGGGGGTACGACGGGGTTGCGCTCTTCGCGCCGGCGCGCGTCTACGGTCGCCCCGACGATCTCCGCCGGCTCGTGGATGCGGCGCACCGGCTTGGCCTCGCCATCGTCCTCGACGTCGTGTACAACCATTTCGGGCCAGACGGGGCCTGTGCGGTGGCCTTCAGTCCGAAGATCCTCTCGAGCCGGCACCAGAATCCCTGGGGCGCCGGGATCAACTTCGACGGCCCGGACAGCGCGCTCGCTCGGCGCATGCTGATTGACAACGCGCTGCACTGGCTTCACGAGTATCACGTGGACGGGTTTCGGCTGGACGCCACGCACGCGATGGTTGACGACAGTGCGACGCACTTCGTCGCCGAGCTGACCGCATGCGTCCACGCCGCCCGGCCGGACGTCCCGCCTGTGGTGGTGGCGGAAGACAGCCGGAACCTCGGTCACATGCTGCGCGACCCATCCGCTGGTGGATGGGGACTCGAGGGCGCCTGGGCGGACGATCTTCATCACGTCGTCCACGTGACGGTGACCCGCGAATCTGACGGCTACTATCAGGACTATGCCGGCACGGCCCGCGAGATCGCGCGGACGCTCGAGCACGGATGGCTGTACACGGGCCAGCGCTCGACGTTCTGGGACACCGCACGCGGGACGGACCCGTCGGGCATCCCGCTCAGCCGGTTCGTCGTGTCGCTTCAGACCCACGATCAGGTCGGCAACCGCGCGTGCGGCGAGCGGCTGCACCACCTGATCGACGCCGCGTCGTGGCGCGCCGCCAGCGTGCTCCTGCTGCTCGCGCCCGAGACGCCGCTGCTCTTCATGGGCCAGGAGTGGGCGGCGTCCACACCATTCCTCTATTTCACCGACCACAATCCCGCGCTCGGCGAGCAGGTCACCCGCGGCCGGCGTCAGGAGTTCACGCGGTTCGCTCGCTTCGCGGATCCGTCTGCGATCGACCGCATCCCCGATCCGCAGAGCCCAGCGACGTTCGACGCGTCTCGCTTGAGGTGGGAAGAGATCGATCGCGAGCCGCATGATCGCGTACTGCGCTTCTACCGCCGACTGCTTGCGCTGCGGCGTGAGACAGGCGTCGTCCCTGGCTTCAGCCGGGCCTTCGTGGAGGTCCTTGACGACCGGCAGATCGTCATCGCGCTGCGGCGCGGCGGGTTGGCCGCGATCGTCTGCCTGCGCGGGCCGGCCGAGGGGGGCGAGGGCCGATCGATCGCGTTGCCGGCATGGGCGGCTGGGACCACGTCGATCGATTCCGAGGATCCACAGCTCTGTCTTGATCCGTGTCCGATAGTTCGTACCCACACGCCGCCGGCCATCTGTTTCCAGCGGGCCGGCGCCATCGTGATACGTACCGGCTCAGGGCTTTTGCCTCTGCGCTCTGGGCCTGCCGCGGCCTTCGGCCGGCCTGAAACGGCACGAGCCGCAGGCCCGAAGCCCGAAGACTAGAGCCTAAAGCCCGTTATGCGTCGCCTTCCGACCAGCACGTATCGCTTGCAGCTCCACGCGGGGTTCACGCTGCGCGACGCGGCCGGCCTCGTGTCGTACCTGCAGGCGCTGGGGATCTCCGACTGCTATCTCTCCCCCATCATGACGGCGCGCCCCGGCAGTCAGCACGGTTACGACGTCGTCGACCACACCCAGATCAATCCCGAGCTGGGCGGCGAGGACGCCTATGCCGCCTTCACCGCGCAAGTGGCGGCGTCGGACATGGGCGTGATTCTGGATTTCGTCCCCAACCACATGAGCATCGATCCGCGGATGAACCCGCGGTGGCGCGACCTGCTCGAGAACGGCCCCTCGTCCCGATACGCCCACTTCTTCGACGTGGACTGGGACCCGATCAAAACCGAGCTCGAGCACAAGGTGCTGCTGCCGATTCTCGGCGACCAGTACGGGTGGACGCTCGAGCGCGGCGACCTGCGGCTTGGCTTCGCGGAGGGTGCCCTCCACCTCGACTACGAAGGCACGCGGCTGCCGATCAACCCGCGTGAAGCGACGCGCGTGTTTCGACACGGGCTCGAGACGCTCCAGGCCGAGCTCGGCGACGAGAATCCGGATCTGGCGGAGTTCCTGAGCATCCTCACGGCGCTCCAGAACATGCCGTCGTACACGGAGCGCGATCCGGAGCGCATTCGCGAGCGGAGCCGCGAAAAAGAGATCGCGCGCGATCGGCTCGTGCGTCTCGTCGAGCGCTCCGTGCCCGTCGCGCGGCACGTCGAGCGCGCCGTCGTGATCTTCAACGGCGAGCCGGGCCGGCCCGAAAGCTTCGATCCACTGCACGACCTGCTCGAAGCGCAAGCCTATCGCCTGGCGTACTGGCGCACCGCGGGCCATGAGATCAACTACCGCCGGTTTTTCGACATCAACCACCTCGCAGGTCTGCGGATGGAGGATCCGGACGTCTTCACGGCCACGCACCAGCTCGTCGCGCGATTGCTCGCCGAGCCGACGACGACGGGACTGCGAATCGATCACCCCGACGGTCTGTTCGACCCGCTTGGCTACTTCAGGAGCCTGCAGGATCTGGCGGGCGCCGGCGTCTACCTCGTGGCCGAAAAGATCCTGTCGGAAGGCGAATCGCTCCCGGCCGAGTGGCCAATCCACGGAACGACCGGCTACGGTTTTCTGAACGATCTCAATGGCCTGTTCGTCAACCCGGCGGCCGCCACGGGCCTGCGCCGGCTCTACACCCGCGTCACGCGCCGCGTCCGCTCGTTTGCCGACGTCGTCTACGAGAGCAAACAGCTCATCATGGACACGTCGATGTCGAGCGAGCTCAACGTGCTCGCCGACGAGCTGAACCGGATCTCGGAAGGAAACCGGCGGTATCGCGACTTCACGCTGAACAGCCTCCGCGACGCGCTGCGGGAAGTCGTCGCCTGTTTTCCGGTCTACCGGACGTATGTCGACGCCCGCGGCTGGACCGAGGCCGATCGCGAGCGGATCGAGGTCGCGATTCGGCGCGCGCGCCGGCGGAACCCGGCGATGGAATCGTCCATCTTCGATTTCCTGCGGGAGGTGCTGCTGCCCCGCGACCCGTCGCAGACCGCGAATCACGGGCACGATCGGCGCTCTCCGCCCTACGGAGCGACCGAAGCCGAGTACCGGCGCCGTCTCACCTTTTCGATGAAGCTGCAGCAGTACACCGGTCCGGTCCAGGCGAAGGGATTGGAGGACACCGCCTTCTACCGGCACAACCTGCTGATCTCGGCGAACGAGGTCGGGGGCGAGCCCTCGCGCCTCGGCCGGTCGCTCCAGGAGTTTCATCACGCCAACGTGACGCGTTTCCAGAACTGGCCGCACGAAATGCTCGCGACCTCGACGCATGACACGAAACTGGGCGAAGACGTGCGGGCCAGAATCAACGTGCTCTCCGAGATACCAGACCTGTGGCGACGCGAGGCGGGTCGCTGGATGCGAATGAACGCCGGCAACCGGACGATCGTGGAGGCCGAGCCGGCGCCCGATCGGAACGATGAGTACCGGTTCTATCAGGCGCTCGTTGGGGCCTGGCCGGTCGGCCTCACCCAGCGACGCGGGGGGGACGCTTCGTCCTCGACCGCGCAGATGATCCCGAAGGAGTTCGTCGAGCGGATGAAGGCCTACATGAACAAGGCCATCAAGGAGGCCAAGACGCACACGAGCTGGATCAGCCCGAACAAGTCGTACGACGATGCGACGGATGGCTTCATCGAGCGGACGCTGACCGGTCCGACGAGCCGGCGCT
Organism: Acidobacteriota bacterium; assembly: GCA_016178075.1. Classification (GTDB taxonomy): domain Bacteria; phylum Acidobacteriota; class Vicinamibacteria; order Vicinamibacterales; family JACQTH01; genus JACQTH01. The sequence goes on along the minus strand of JACOUA010000225.1, from coordinate 4,823 downwards.
TCCTCGCGGCCTTTCTGCCGTTTCAAGCGAGGATTGCGGAGCGCGGCGTCGTCAACTCCCTCGCGCAGGTGGCGCTCAAGCTGGCCGTCCCGGGGGTGCCGGATATCTTTCAGGGATCCGAGGTGTGGAACCTGCGCCTCGTCGATCCGGACAACCGGGAGCCAATCGACCACACGCGATCCCGAGAGCTGCTCGGTCAGCTCGACCCGTGGCTCGACGTGGATCATCCGACAGCACCGGCCGAACCCGATCGTCTCGGCGCCATCCAGGACATGCTCGAGCAGTGGACCGACGGACGGATCAAGCTGTTCATCACCGCCGCTTGCCTGAGATGGCGCCGATTGCGGTCCGACCTGTTCGCGACGGGCGACTACCTGCCGCTCGATTCAGAAACCGTGGACACGGCGCCGGCCGGGATCGTGACGTTCTGCCGGCGGTCCTCGACTGCTGTGGTGCTGGTGGCGGTTCCCCGCTTCTGTGCGCTGTTGTCGAGCGGGCTCGGGCGATTCCCCGTGGGACCTGAGGTGTGGCGGACGGCTCGGATTCTGCTTCCACCCGACCTCGCCGGCGCGCGGTTCGTCAATCTTTTCACTCGCGAGGCGGTTCAGCCCCTACACTATCGAGAGGAGTGGTCGTTGATGGTGAGCGACGTGCTGCGGACCTGTCCGGTCGCGTGGTTGGTGGCGTCCTGACATGTTTCCCTGGGAAGAGCTGATTTGGCGCGGAAGGCCCGGGCCGTTTGGGCCGGCGGGCGCTCGAGGCGCGCGCTATACCCTCACCGACTTCCGCCTCGTCGTTTCCGGCCCGTCGCAGCCCGGCACCGAGCTCGCGTTCGACGCCATCCAGATCATCGAGTGGCAGCGCTCACGACCCCAGCGAATGTTCGGAAGGGCCGACCTTCTGCTGCGCGGGTCGCTGGCGCGAGAGCCCATCGTGCTGGCGGACATCCCGCGCCGCGCGTGCCTTCTCCTCGTCGAACAGGTGCTCGCGTGCAATCCGGCCGCGTGGGTCGAGCCGGGGCTCGAAGATGCCTTCATGGGGAAGCTCGAAGCGCGGGTGCCAAGCGCGCTTCCGCAACCTCAGATGGCCCTGGTGCCGCCGCTCGTGATGCTCACGATGTTGCTGATTGCCATCAGCCTCAAGGGGAATGATTTCTCGATCGCCTATCCGGCAGACGATGCCATCGCGCCGGGTGGACACAAGCGGCCGACCGCGGAGATCATCGCGTTCATGGAATCCGACGTGATGCCGTTTGCCCGCACGGCCCTGGGGCCGGTGGTGGGCGGGCCCGATCGCGTCTACTGCGAGACGTGCCATGGGCGTGACGGCCGCGCGCGGGACTGGGCGATGCCGGGCGTGAGCGCGCTGCCCGAGCCGCACGTGCGCTCGGCGGGGCTCGAGCGCCGGCCCGACAAGGCCGACGCCTGGGTGAGGAACGCGATCTACGCGGATCTGGCCGAAGACGACAATCAGCCCACCGCCCGCTACATGCGCAACGTCGTCATGCCGGGCATGGCGCGGCTCCTTCATCGTCCGCCGTACGACTTCACGAAGTCTTACCGGGAGAACCGCTCGCGCCTGGCGTTCGGCTGCTATCACTGTCATCGGGTGCAGTAGCCGGCCCTCAACGCGCTCGACGCCTGGTCGGTCATCGCTCTCCCGTGTTCATCGCCGGGTTCGTGGTTGTAGAATCGCTCTCCATGAATCCCGCCATGACAAGATCCTCGCGTTTGGCCTTTGGATTGACCCTCGTTCTGGCAGTCGCGGCGTGCTCGTCACCCGCCGCGCCGCCGGCGCCCGCGCCGGACCTGCCGAAGATCGTCTTTGAGAAATACGCGCTCCCGAACGGGCTCGAGGTGATTCTCTCCGAGGATCACCGGCTCCCGATGGTCGCGGTGAACCTGTGGTACCACGTCGGGCCGGCCAACGAGGATCCGGGGCGCACCGGCTTTGCGCACCTCTTCGAGCACATGATGTTCCAGGGCTCGAAGCACGTCACAGGGGATTCGCACTTCAAGCTGCTCGAAGGCGCCGGCGCCAGCGACATCAACGGCACGACCGACTTCGATCGCACGAACTACTTTGAGACGCTGCCCTCGAACCAGATCGAGCTGGCGCTCTGGCTCGAGTCGGATCGGATGGGCTATCTGCTCGACGTGCTCGACCAGGCCAATCTCTCGAACCAGCAGGACGTCGTCCGCAACGAGCGCCGCCAGAGCGTCGAGAACCAGCCGTACGGGATCGTGCAGGAAGCGCTCTATCACCAGCTGTACCCCAAGGGGCATCCGTACTACGCGAGCGTGATCGGGTCGCACGCCGATATCCAGGCGGCGAAGCTGGACGATGTGAGGAAGTTCTTCAGGACCTACTACGCGCCGAACAACGCGAGCCTGGCGATCGTCGGCGACTTCGACAAGACCACCACGAAGGCGCTCGTCGAAAAGTACTTCGGCTCGATCCGACGCGGGCCGGATGTGCCGAAGATCACCGCCGAGACCCCGCGCCTCCCGGCCGAGCGCCGCGCCGTCGTGTCGGATCGGGTCGAGCTGCAAAAAGTCTACCTGGCGTGGATCACGTCGCCGATCTACAAGCCAGGCGACGCGGAAGCCGATCTCGCCGGGCAGATTCTGGGCGGCGGAAAGTCGAGCCGCCTGTACAAGAAGCTGGTGTACGAGCTGCAGGTCGCCCAGGATGTCAGCGCTCTCCAGTACTCGCTCGTCCTCGGCTCGGTCTTCACCATCGAGGCGACGGCGCGTCCCGGCCACACGGCCGAGGAGCTGGAGAAGGTGATCGACGCGGAGATCGAAAAGTTCCGCGCCGAGGGGCCATCCGACCGGGAGATCGAGCGCGCCCGCAACACGCTCGAGACGCGCATCGTCAGCGGGCTCGAGACGCTCGGCGGGTTCGGCGGCGTCGCGGATCGCCTGAACATGTACAACCACTACCTCGGCACGCCGGACTATCTGGAACAGGACCTCCGGCGTTACCGCACGGCCACGGCAGGGAGCGTGAAACAGTTCGTGACCGATCAACTGCCCAAGGCCGCGCGTGTCGTCGTGCACGGCGTGCCCGGCAGGCCGGAGTTCGGGCCCGAGGTGCCCACGCCACCGGCGCCGAAGGCGGGCGCCGCCACGAGCGCCGAGGCGAAGAGCGACGAGCCATGGCGCCAGCAGCCGCCGCGACCCGGACCGGGACGGCCGCTCCAGGTGCCACCGCCCTCGTCGTTCACGCTGGCCAACGGCCTCACGGTCATCCTCAACGAGCGCACGAACCTGCCGGTCGTGTCGGCCGCGCTCGTGTTCCGGACGGGGAGCGATGCGAACCCGGCAGACAAACCGGGCCTGGCCAACTTCACGGTGGCGATGCTGGACGAAGGCACGACAAGCCGCAGCGCGCTGCAGCTGGCCGATGACGTCGCGCAGATCGGCGCGACGCTCGGTACCTCGTCCACGATGGACGCGTCACGGGCGAGCGTGACGTCGCTCGGCAAGAACGCCACAACCGCGATGACCCTGCTGGCCGACATCGTGCTGCGGCCGTCCTTCCCGCAGGAGGAGATCGAGCGGCAGCGCGGGCAGCGCCTGGCGCAGCTCGTGCAGCAGCGCGAGAACCCGAACGCGGTGGCAGGCAAGGTCATGGCGGCCGCGCTCTACGGGCCGAAGCATCCGTACGGCTACGTGGAAATCGGGACCGATGCGTCGAACAAAGGCATGACGCGCGACGACCTCGTCGCGTTCTACAAGCGGAACTTCGTCCCGGGCAACGCCGCGCTCGTCGTGGCCGGGGCGATCGGCGCCGGCGACTTGCGTGAGCTGGCCGAGCAGGCCTTCGGCGGGTGGCAGGCTGGGGCGTCCGCGCCCTCGACCCTCGGAGCACCGGACACGACAAAGGCCGGGCTCGTCCTGGTGGACAAGCCGGGGGCGGCGCAAACGCAGCTGCGCGTCGCGTCGATTGGCGTCGCGCGCTCGACGCCGGACTATCCCGCGCTCGAGGTCATGAACGCGTCGCTCGGCGGCCTGTTCTCGAGCCGCATCAACCTGAACCTGCGCGAGCAGCACGGCTACACGTACGGTGCGGGATCGGTGTTCCAGTACCGCCGGTCGGCCGGGCCGTTCTTCGTCTCGACCGGCGTGCGTACAGACGTGACCGGCGCGTCGGTGGCGGAGGTCTTCAAGGAGATCGGCCGGATGGTAGCAGTGCCGCTCACCGCCGACGAGCTGGCGCTGGCGCGCGACTCGCTGGTGCGCTCGCTGCCGGGACTGTTCGAGACCAACGGGCAGGTGGTCAACAGCTTCGCCGGCGTCTACGTGTACGATCTCGGGCTCGACTACTACTCGAAGTACCCGCGGCAGATCGGCGCTGTAACAGCCGGGGCGGTGCAGGACGTCGCGAAACGGCACCTCGTGCCGGGCCGCATGATCGTCGTGGCCGTGGGCGACCGGGCAAAGATCGCAGCGCAGCTGCAGAAGCTCAATCTCGGCGCGACCGAAATCAGGAACGCGGACGGAGACCTGGGGAAGTAGACCGCAGAGCGCACGCGAGGCTGCGCCTTTATCGTTTCAGACCGTCGAGATCATGACGGCGGCCTATCCTGGACGGCGTGGACGGCGGACGGCCGTTCCAATCGGCGCGCCCTCTCCCACGAGCGGAATGGTCGTTCGCCGCCCCGCCCTGACGCCTGCACCAGGCCGATCAGTCCTTGGTCTGAGTCGCCAGGAATGCGTTGATGGTCGAGACAACGCCCGCACGATCGAACACGAAGAAGATCTCTTGAGGCCGAGGCGCGCGGCGGAGGTAGTCCACTGCGGGCTGTCGGGGGTAGT
>JACOUA010000224.1 GCA_016178075.1 Acidobacteriota bacterium | reverse complement strand
GGGCAAGAGATTGCACCTGCATCCACTCTGGTCGGGCCGACACGGATCGCGCGATTTCAGCGAGGACGGCAGGCGGGATGGTGATCGTGCCAAACAGCGCTGGCAGCAACTCGAGCCGGCCTATCGCCGCGAGGGCGATGAGCGGACTGGCGTTCGAGACCGTCGACACTCAAAGAGACTCGCTTGCGTCGGCCTCTCGACGCAGTTCGTCGCTGTCAAACTGGAAGTAGGGAATTCCGCGTTCCCCGGCGAAGCGAATAAAGTCCTCGCGCGACACGTGCAGGAGCTCCGCCGCTCGACCCCCAGAGAGCTGGCCCTCTCGGTACAGCTCGAGAACGATCAGTTCGCGTGCAGTTTCTTCGATCGGCCGGTCTTGCGCCTCGAGGAGCGCGACGATGTCTGCTTCAAGTTCTAGCCGTGCGGAACTCATAATTCGGTGCCTCTTCTACAGCGCAGATCGGACGTACCTGGCAATAATTATAACGCTTGGCCATCGGTGACCACATCTGACAGATTCCGCGCCAGTGCAGGATCACATTCACGACGTGCTCAGCGCGGTGCCGCGCACGGCCGTGAAATGGGGGCACCTCCAAGCGAACCCGGCGCGTGAGGTCGATCTGCCCACGCTCAGGTGCGTCCGCCCCAAGTGGGCGCTGACGACGGCGCAAGCGGCGGCGCTCCTCGAGGCGCTGCCGGCACTCCCGAAGACGATGGCCGGTCTCGCGATCCTCACGGGACTCCGCCGCGGCGAGCTCTTTGCGCTGCGGTGGAAGGATCTCGATCTCGCCGAGCGCCACCTCACGGTGCGCGAGGCGATCTACGAGGGGATCTTCGACACACCGAAGACGGTGGCGGGGCTCCGCCGAGTCCCGCTGTCAGCCGCTGCAGGGCAGCTCATCGAGACGTGGCAGCGGGGCGTCACGCAGACCGATCCCGAGGCGCTTGTGTTTTCGACATGGTCCGGCAACCCAATCTCGCCGAACAACGTCCTGAAGCACATCGTCGCCGCGGCCGAGGCGCGTGGGCTGCCGAAGCTGTCCTGGCTGACGTTCCGACGGACGTGCTCGTCCTGGTCGGATTCGGCGTCTCACGGATCTTCATCCATCGCTTGACGATGGCCGCCCACTGGCGCTTGACGAGCCATCGCGCAAGTTCGATTCAGGAACCTCCCGTCGCGAGTCGCCGCTCCATCGCGGCGGGCGCGGTGTGTCGAAATAATCTTGTAGGCTTCGGGCCAGCGCGGCGATCTGTGGCGCCGGAACGGGCGGCGCGGCGGTCGAAACGTCGCCGTCAAGCATCAGGTTGTACGTCAGGGCATAGAAGGCGATGAACGTGAGCGTGCGGCCGGAACCGCGGAAGGCAACCCGCTCGTCGTGATGCTCGATCTCGATTGCGCCACCCGTGAAATCCGACGGGAGAATCACAACCAGCGTGCCGATCATGTCATCGCTTTTCTCGGAATCGCGGTGGGTGGCGAAGAACTGGATGGGCCCATAGACAAGCATGTTGTGCAGCTCCGCCTTGAGGTGGGAGCCGTCGGCGAGTCCCAGATCGCACCGAATCCGATCGAGCAGCGGTCGGAACCTCGTCGCCCACCGGCGTTCGTCGATCCTGACGCGGCTTTTGGGGATCTCCCAGGTATCGCGAACCCGTGGATCGAGCCGGGTCTGATCCTTCAGGCCATAGCGTGCCGGACGCGCAATCGCACACAGGCGCCGCGCCGTGGCGCTCGTGATCGGCCAGCCGATGCGGCCGACGCCCTTCACCTCGAGGCACAGGTCGTCGGCTGGGCTGATGGCGCGGCCCAGATTCGCTCTGCCACCGAGCCATGCCCGCCATCTCGGCGTTGACATCCTCATGACGACGATGCCATCGTCGTCCTCGGACAGCTCCACCGCGTTGCATTTCACATACGGTCTGTCGCCGGCGGCGCATTGGCTGCCCTAGGAGGTCGAAATACTTGTGAGCTGGGCAGACGCGGACGACCGCCTGCTGCCGGCGCATCGGCAACTCATCGAGCGAGCCGTCGTCACACCGCTCTCGGACCATGACAACGACGCGCGGCACTGGCTCGGGTGTGAGCTGGCGTCGCTCATCGAAGGTCATCTTCATCACATCGTGGAGGTGGGCGCGCTTTCTCCGGTCGAGCGCTCCACCTGGGAACGTCGCGTGACCGAAGAGGGAGAGGGTCTGCTCGATCCTCGTACCGACAGATTCAGGCGTCCTTACTGGCTCTTGCACGGCAGCGACCGTGCCGGGACATTGGCGATTGAGTCCCAGCCGCTGGGGCGTCCTGAAGTGAGCATCTCGAGCTTGTACGTCCGACCGGATCTCCGTCGCAGAGGTATCGCCACTCGGGCGCTTGCCGCCGCACACGACGCGGTGGTGAGTGCAGGTGCAAGCGGGCTGCTCATTTCAACGAGCTGGTGCTGGCAACACGCAGTCCGCTTCTACGCCCATCTGGGCCTCTGGGTCCGGAGCTGGAAGCACTCGCTGGTCTTCGTGCGACGAGACGATCTCTGGCCGTACCGCGTCGAGATCGACGGCGTGACGGCGAAATACAACGTGTTCTGCGAGGGGACATGGACGCCACTGCTTGAAGCGGAGAACCGCGGTGCGGTTCTTGGATGGACGGAGCTGCCGGCGTACGCGGCGCTTCGTGAACGGTTCCACCACGCGCACATTCTCGCGCCCGGGACGTTCGCCCTGCACCTGGCACTCGCGGGCTGGCCGCTCGTCCGTGCAGCGGAGCTGTGGGAACGACGCTCTGACTGGTCCGACTTAGGGATGCCGGAGGGGCTCGCGTACAAGATCACCGTGTTCGAGGAAATCGCTCGCGCGCGTGGCTACGACGTGAGGACGCCGCGCATTCCAGGTGTGAGCGAGAAGGCGACGGCGATGTGACATGCAAGGCGACACACACGTGTGGTCGGCATATGGACGAGTGGCAGAACGACCGACTCGCGGATGCTGAATTGCACGCGCTGTTTGACCGGCTGTTCCCGCGCGGTTTTGCGGATGCCGACGTGCTCGTAGTCGCCGAGGTGCTGAGAAGAGCAAGGGGGGCCAAGAAATGAGGAAAGAGCAGATGGTTGGTACCCGGTTGCCAGAGGATTTGGTGCGTGACCTGGAGACGATCGAGAACGCCGAGCAGTCGGATCGGTCTACCACGGTTAGGAAGCTGCTCTACAAAGCCATCAGAGACTGGAAGCTCGAGCATTACGCCCGCAGGTACGGCGACGGGAAGTTGAGTCTCGCAAGGGCTGCGAAAGAGGCCGGGGTCTCGCTGTGGGAAATGATGGACTACGCCAGCAGCAGGAAGGTTTCAGCCCAATATGATGTTGAAGACTTCAACAGAGACGTGAACGCGATCTATTCTGGCAGGTCGCGCTGACGTGTCCGCCTTCGAACCGCACGCGGAGTCTGCTCGACGTCGTCGGCAACGGACTCGCGGGCGACCTCACCGAGGAGACCACGTGCGATCTGCTCGGCCTCGGCGCGTAGGTCCGCATGGCCCGCGAGCAAACGGTGCAGAACGGTGTGAGCCTCGCCGGGAGCGAGCCGCTCAAGGACCGTAGCCTTCCTGGTCACGCGCTGGCTACCACAGCGTGCGCACCGCGCCGCTCTTCCGGATGGGCCGATCGGAGGTGATGAGCGTCAGGTCGTGCACGCGCGCCGTAGCCGCGATGAGGCGATCCGCCGGGTCGGGTGGGAACGAGTCGCCGAGTTGCTCCGATTCGATCGCGACGTCGACCGTGAGAGGGAGGACTTCAAGGTGCGGCGATGACACCGCCGTGCGCAACCACAGCGGCCAGGGTCCGAAGCTC
>JACOUA010000223.1 GCA_016178075.1 Acidobacteriota bacterium | reverse complement strand
GCGCGGTATTGGCGCGACAATTACGACCTGCGGCACATCATGCAGCGCGACTGGGCGAAGATCGGCCGGAAGCTCCGCGGGAAGCTTCACCTCACGAGCGGGACGATGGACAATGGCTATCTGAACAACGCCGTGTACCAGACGGAGGAGTTCTTCAAGAGCACGCAGGATCCACCGGCCGACGCGGAGATCATCTACGGCGAGCGGCGCGAGCACTGCTTCACGGGCGACACCGAGCATCCGAACGCCGTCGGCAGTCGCACCGTTCACCAGCGATACATGCCGGCGATGGCGCGATGGATGAGCAAGACGGCGCCGCCGGGTGCCGACACGAAGAGCTGGGTATACTGAGGCAACCAGAAAGGATCTCGTTGTGCTGACGATGACTCGACGCCTCGCGACTCTCGCGATCGTGGCGCTTGTCTGCCTGGGCGTGCCGGTCGCCAGTGGACCGCAGCCGGCGCTGGCGCGTGCCGGATCCGCGGACGCCCTCAAGATTCCCTTCGAGACCTCTACGCTGCCGAACGGCCTGAGCGTCATTCTCTCGGTCGACCACTCGACGCCGACGGTGGCCGTGGCCGCGTGGTACCACGTGGGATCGAAAAACGAGACGCCCGGCCGCACCGGCTTCGCGCATCTCTTCGAGCACGTCATGTTCACCGGGTCGGGCCACGTGCCCTACGGCCTGCACGACAAACTCACCGAAGGGGTCGGCGGCAACAACAACGGGACGACGTCGAACGATCGCACGGTCTATTTCGAGACCGTGCCGAGCAACTACCTCGAGTCGTCTTTGTGGATCGAAGCCGACCGCATGGGCTTCCTGCTGGAGACGCTCGACATCGCCAAGCTCAACGCCCAGCGCGACATCGTGAAGAACGAGCGGCGCCAGCGGATGGACAATCAGCCCTACGGCCGGGCGTCCGAGATTCTGGCGCAGGCCGTCTATCCCCCCACGCATCCGTACTCGTGGTCGGTCATCGGCAGCATGACGGATCTCTCGGCGGCGTCGGAAGAGGACGTCAAAAGCTTCTTCCGCCTCTACTACGCGCCGAACAATGCGTTCCTCGGGATCGTGGGCGACTTCGACCCGGTCCAGGTGAAGGCGTGGGTGGCGAAGTACTTCACGGACCTCCCGCGCGGGAAGCCCGTCTCGCGCCCGGCGGTGGCGCCCGTCACGCTCGACGCGGAAAAGCGGCTGGTGTACGAAGATCGCGTGCAGGTCCCGCGGCTGTACGTCGCGTGGCCGACGGTGGGCGAGAAAAACGACGACCGGTTCGCGCTCCAGGTGCTCGACGCCATTACCGCCGGCCCCCGGACGGCACGCCTCACGAAGGCGCTCGTCTACGATCAGCAGGCCGCGGCGTCGGTCGGCACGAGCCAGCAGAGCAACGAGGACGTCGGCGAGTTTCTGATGACCATCACGCCGCGGCCCGGGCACTCCCTGACGGAGCTGGAACAAGCCGCCGACGCGATCTGGGAGCGCCTCAAGACCGAAGGACCGACCGCCGAAGAGATCCAGCGGGCCTCAGCAGGGTTGGAGCTGTCGTTTGTGAGCGGCCTCCAGTCGAACCTCGGCAAAGTACTGCGCCTCGCTGACGGCGCCGGCTTCCACGGAAATGCCGGCGATTATCAGACCGAGTACGCGAAGTCGCTCGCCGTGACCGCGGCCGATGTCAAGCGCGTCGCCAACAGATACCTGACGCGCGGACGGGTCGTGTTGAGCATCGTGCCGACGGGAAAGACGGATCAGGCGTCGAAGCCCACGGAAAGTAAGCCGATCAGGTGAGACCGGACGTTGATAGCCGGGACGTGAGTCCTGCGCCCGCGGCCGTTGGCGCGGGGCTGAAGCTGAAACCCTGTGCGACATCAGAAGCGCTTTGCGAGGCTAATGCAGTTTTCAGTTCTCAGTAGTCAGTTTTCAGTTCGGATCTCGCCCGCAAATAACTGAAAACTGATGACTGATAACTGAGAACTACGCTACAGCGAAGTGAAAAACGCTCTAGTGATGACACTCTTCAATCTGGGTTCGACCCGTGCTCGCGTCCTGTCGGCTGCATGCCTGATCACACTCCTCGCGTGTCTCCCACTCGCGGCTCAGCAGACCCTGGATCGCACGAAGGTCCCTCCGGCAGGCAAACCGCCGGTGCTGCGCGTCCCGGCGTGGACCCGATCCAAGCTGCCGAACGGCGCCGAGCTGGTGGTGGCCGAGAAGCACGACCTGCCCCTGGTCTCCTTCACCATCACCTTCATCGGCGGCGCGAATCAGTTCGATCCCCCGGAGCGGACCGGCATCTCCGGCCTCGTCGCGGCGATGATGAACGAGGGGACGAAAACGCGGGATGGTGACGCACTCTCGAAGTAGCCTGCATCCGGGCCGGCACCTGCCCGCCGTTTGCCGCTAACGCCGCGCCCCACGAAGATTCCCCACACAGACGAGGCGCAACAAGCATCGGAGGACAGTCATGGCGGAGCACCTCACCCCCACGCGCGACGAGGTCGTCGCGTTCCACACAGCGTACTTCCGGCCCGGCCGCGCGATCGTCACGGTCGTCGGCGACATCACCGCCGCGACTGTGAAGCCGACGATTGATCGCGCGCTGGCCGCATGGGCCGCCGGCGGTGAGAAGCCGGCCTTTTCGTATCCGCCGGTCCCCGATCGTCGGCCGACGACGATTTATCTCGTCGATAAGCCCGGCGCTGCGCAGTCGACCTTCTCGCTCGGCCATTCCGGCCCGCCGCGCACGACCGCCGATTATTTCGCGCTCCAGGTAATGAACCGGATCCTCGGCGGCCAGTTCCAGTCACGGTTGAACGCCAACATCCGCGAGGAAAAGGGGTACAGCTACGGCGTCAACTCGGCGTTCTCGTTCGGCAAAGGCCCCGGTCCGTTCAGAGCGGGCGGCGATATCGTGTCGGCCAAGAGCGACGCGGCGCTCGTCGAGTTCATGAAGGAGCTGCGCGGGATGGGCGGCAGCCGACCCGTGACGGACGAGGAGCTGACGACCGCCAAGGACGGCATGATTCAGCGGCTGCCGGATCAGTTCGCGTCGGTCGGCGCGACAAACGGCGCGATTACCGGGCTGCTGGTCCAGGGGCTGCCGGAGGACTATTACCAGCAGTACGCGAAGAACGTGTCGGCGGTAACCAGAGACGACGTCTTGCGGGTGGCGAAGCAGTACATCGACCTCGACCACCTCGCCATCGTCATCGTCGGCGACCGCGCGACGATCGAGGCGCCGCTCAAGGCGACCAACATCGCGCCGATCGCCGTCCTCGATATCGAGGGGAATCCGAAAGCCAGCCAGGAAAACTAAAAGGAAACGCCGCCGCCCGCGTGCAAGCGCGTCGATCCGCCGCGTCCGTGGGCCACGGTGACGTTGAGCTGCAGGAACGCCGCCGAAAACCAGAAGCCGCCCCCGTATCCCTGCTTCAACGGCTGTTCCGAGAGCCGGCCGCCTTTGTCATAGACGGTCCCGATGTCCGTGAAGACGCTCACGCCAATCTTGCCGACGTAGAGCGGTGAGGTGAGCGGCACGCGCAGCTCGGTCGAGCCGGCGACCAGCGTGTCGCCTATCGCGGTCCCGGCCCTGTGGCCCCGGAGGTTGGCGAGGCCGCCGAGCATCGGCTTGAGGTACACCGGCAAGGGCTTGTCGGAATCCTCTCGACGAGCCCGGATCACCAGCACGCTCTGGCCGAACAGACCGAGATAGCCGCGGGCCTCGAGCTCGGAGCGGTTCACGGCGTTGCCGCCTCGAAACGCGAGACGCTCCCACGAGATCCTCCCGTAGACCGCGTTCCTCGCCAGCACCTGATCGAGCCTCGTGTCCGCGACGATGTCAGCGCCCACGTGAACGAACTGATCCTCGGCGTCCAGGAAGGACACGCGCTGCCAGCCCGCCGTGGTTCCCGCGCGCAGCGATCTGACCACCTGACGCTCTGCGCCCACCGACACCCGGATTCGGTCCTCGTCTGCGCGGAAGAAGGGATGGGTCCGTCGCGACATCGATGCGCCGCCTCCGATGCGGCTCACCGGGCCACGCTCGAAGTCCTTGTCGAGCTCGGCCGCCGCTCGTTTCTCGCCGCCCCAGGTCAGTGGAAATGACAGGCGACTGCGCGCGCCCGCCGGATCCGGCACACTCACGCGCGCCCCGTACGTGAAGCCGTAGCCGTCCTCGAAGCGCAGCACCGGCAGGACGAGCAGGTTCATCCCGCCACTGCGAACGACCCGGGTCGGCTGATTGGGATCTCCTGTGGCCTCGATGCGGACGGGGCCTTCATCGACGACGATGACGAGGACGATTTGCGTGGGATCCGCAATCGACGCGAAGCGCTTCAGCACGTCGACGCTGCGGAATCGTTTTGTGGCGCGGAGGCGGGCCGCCACCTCCTCGGTGGTCTGTGGCCCGACCGGCATTCCAATCCGCGCGCCCGCCAGTTGACGGATGTCGTCCTCCGGCGTGACGAGGTTGCCGTGCACGCGAATCTCGGCGACGGTTTCGCCGGTTGGAGCCTGGAAAGGCGCCGACTCGCCCGCGCCGGCGAGCGCGAGAACCAGCAGCGAGGCCAGCACGGTCAGCGGTCTCCCGGAATCCGAATCCTGGAGGTGACGCCCGCGCGGCGGTAGTCGCGGTAATCGAGCGCGTAACGCGCGTCGAACTGGCCGATCGCCAGCGTCATCGACACCAACATCTGGAGATCGCGCGGCAGCCACACGTCGGGGAACGGCTGGCTCATGGTCATGGTCGCGCGGAGGTCGTCGACGCGCACCAGCCACCGCGCCGGCAGGAAGTCGAAGTTCACGTTCTCGAAGGTGTATTTGACGATCTGGTGCGACGAGGGGTCGATCCACAGGGTGACGCGCGACACCTTGTTCAGCAACCGTTCCATCTGGGCGCCCCGCGCCGACTCCTGATCCAACTTGCCTTGCTGTCGCCGGCGCTGCTCCCGGGTCCGCGCGCGCGAGAAGAGATTCTCCGGGTAGTACTCGATGCGCAGCAGCTCTCGTCCGTCCATCGGCTCGCGACCGACCAGCGCGTACTTGCCCTGCTCGAACTTGAAGCGGAGAAAGTACGCGGACGAGATGAACTGCGGCTGACGAGTCTGAAGGATCAGGCTCTCGACGTCGCGCGGGGCCTCATCGTCCGACGGTGCCGCCGCCGGCGCCCGCTCGGGAGGCTGGCGACCGGCCTGCCGCTTTTCGCGTTCCTTCTCCCGGTGCAGGAAGTCGCCCTCGTATTCGAGGCGATCGGCGTCACCGATCGGGACTCCGTTGAACTTGAGCGGGCTGCGAACGAAAAACCCGTCGCGGATGTACCACGTGTACTCCCGACGTTCGCCCCAGAGCGTGACGCGGCCGGGCCCGCGGAGCTCGATCGTCTCGCGTTCGTCGAGGATGTACTGCTGGAGCTTTTTCCGGTTGTCGTCGCGACGCGCCAGCACCTTCTGCATGAAGGCGTCGAGGTCGCTCTGGGCTGTTGAAGCGGGCGATGCGGCGACAATCAGGCCAAAGCCGACGAGCGCGGCGGGCAGGAGGCGTGGCACGGCAGAATGCTCCCAGGGCAGGCGAGGGTCAGGATATCAGACGAAACGCGGCGCGTCGAAGTTTGGCCCTCTGGCAGGTTCTATAATCTTCGATCATGCGATCCCTCAGTGCCCTCGTTGTTGCCGTCGCCGCGGCCTTCGGGGTCGGTCCACTGGTCGCCCAGTCCGGGCAGAACGACCCGCGCGCCCGCGAGATGTTCAAAGAGCTGATCGAAATCAACACGACCGACTCGGTCGGCGACGTGACGAGGGCCGCGGAAGCCGTCGCGGCGCGGCTGACAGCGGCCGGGTTTCCGGACGCCGACGTCCAGGTGCTCGGGCCGAATCCCCGGAAACGGAACCTGGTCGCGCGGTATCGGGGCAGCGGCACGCGGCGGCCGATCCTCCTGCTCGCCCACCTCGACGTCGTCGAGGCCAGGCGCGAGGACTGGTCGGCCGATCCGTTCACCTTCCTGGAAAAGGACGGCTTCTTTTACGGGCGAGGCACGACCGACGACAAGGCGATGGCCTCGAGCCTGACGGCGAATCTGATCCGGCTCAGGCAGGAGGGGTTCAGACCCGATCGCGATCTGATTCTCGCTCTGACGGCCGACGAGGAAGGCGGCAGCTTCAACGGCGTCGATTGGCTCGTGAAGAACCACCGTCCGCTCATCGATGCGGCGTTCGCGATCAACGAAGGCGGCTCCGGCCAGATGAAAAACGGCACGTACCTCACGAACGAGGTACAGGCGAGCGAAAAGGTCTACCAGGACTTCCGGCTCGAGACGAAGAACGCCGGGGGCCACAGCTCGCGCCCGGTGAAGGACAACGCGATCTATCGGCTCGCCGCCGGTCTATCGCGGCTCGCGGCGTTCGAGTTCCCGGTCGAGCTGAACGAAGTCACGCGCGCGTACTTCGACCGCATGTCCGGGTTTCAGGCCGACCTGAAGCTCGCCGCCGACATGCGCGCGGCGGCTCGACCGACGCCGGATCCGGAGAGTGCGAAACGTCTGGCCGCGGCCTCCCCGTACTACAACGCGCTGATGCGCACGACCTGTGTGGCCACGATGCTCGGAGGGGGCCACGCGCTCAATGCGCTGCCGCAGACGGCGGGCGCCAACGTCAACTGCCGGATTCTGCCCGGTCAGTCGCCGTCGGCTGTCCGCCGGAAGCTGATCGACGTGCTGGCCGATCTAGCTATCTCGGTCGCGTTCGTCGACGAGGCAAAGCCGAGCCCTCCATCGCCGCTCACGCCGGAGGTGATGCGCCCGATCGAGTCGATCACGAAGGCCATGTGGCCGGGCGTCGTCGTCGTGCCGTCGATGAGCACCGGCGCGACCGACGGCTTGTATCTTCGAAAGGCCGGGATCCCGACCTACGGCGTCGAAGGCCTGTTCGGCGACATGGACGATGTGCGGGCGCACGGGAAGGATGAGCGGGTCGGGGTGAGGCAGTTCTTCGAAGCCGTTGAGTTTCACTATCGCTTGATCAAAGCGCTCGCGTCGACCACGACCACGTCGCCGTAGTGTCGGCGTCATTTCTGAATCGACAGCGGGGCGCCCCAATCCCGGTTGCGCAGCGCCTTAGTACTGCGTTTCACAATTACGGTGACGTATTCGGGCGCCGAGGCGCCCGGATCGCAAGGCGCGAGGAGGGAGAATGCCGGGCGCATGTGACCGACGAGCAACGCGGCGGAACCGGGGTCCCCAACGCGCGTTTCCCAGCGCGTTGGGGTGGTGGGGCGGGATGCCCCGGCGGCCGAGACG
>JACOUA010000222.1 GCA_016178075.1 Acidobacteriota bacterium | reverse complement strand
CCTGATGTTCTTCATGCCGGTCATGGGGGGCGTCGCGTTGTTCGAGATCGGCACGCGGAGACTGTGGCGGGACGAACGCATGTGGAAGGCGCTTTTTCTGGCCGGCGCGGCGGTCCTGCTTGCAACTCTTCCCTTCCTGATGCCGTATCTCAAGCTGCGGGAGCTGGGACTGGAGGCGCGCGCCCGCGTCGAGATCGGGTTGTTTTCCGCGGACGTCTATAGCTATTTCACCGCGCCGTCCATGCTTCGCCTGTGGGGCAACATCCTGAGACCCTATCCGGTGAACGAGGGCGAGCTGTTTCCGTCGTGGAGCGCGCTCGTTCTTGTCGCGGCCGCGGTGTGGTCCGCCGGCGTGGCGGTGCGGCGCGCTCCAACCGATGCCCCGCTGCCGGCCTCCCGCGTCGGGCGGCGGGCGGCGCAGGTCCTTCTCGGCACGGCCGTCGTGTACGGCACGTTGATCGTGCTGACGCTCCTCCTGGGCGGATTCAGCGCGGGAGTCCCCCCGTTCGAGCTCAGGGTGCACAACGTGCCGCGGCTCATGTCCATTTTGTTGCTGTCGCTCCTCGGGTTGTGGATCGTCTCGCCCCGGGCGTTCGACCGGGCGCGCCGGTTCGCCTGTCGTCGTGAAGCCCTCTATATCGCGATGCTCGTCTCGTCCGTGCTGCTGTCTTTCGGCCCGATCATCAGGAGCCGCGGGCGGATCATCAGCGATGGACCGTACGATCTCCTCTTCACGTACGTCCCCGGCTTCGACGGCCTGCGAGCGCCCGCGCGCTTTGGCTTCCTCGCCTGCGTATTCCTCTCCATACTGGCGGGGACTGGCGTCGCGAGCCTTCGGCGCACGGGCGGTCTGGCCGCCCGGTTCGCGCCCGCGCTCGTGGCGTTCTTCTTCGTCGAAGCGGCCTTCCTGCCGCTTCAGCTCAACGAGGTGGCGGAGACCGAGAACCCGTTCCTGAACAGGCCGCCGCTGCGCGTACAGGTCGGTAACGAGATCCCCGATGTCTACAAAGCTGTCCGGCAGCTGCCCGGGTCAAGCGTCGTCGCGGAGTTTCCGTTCGGGGAGATTGCGTACGAGCTTCGCTATCTCTATTACTCGATCTTTCACTGGCGCCCGCTGCTAAACGGCTACAGCGGCGCGTTTCCCGTCTCGTACCGGATTCGGAGCATCACGCTCATGCATCCGCTCTCCGAGCCGGCGCCGGCCTGGAACACCCTGCTGGCCGCGGGCGCCACACACGCCGTCGTTCACCGCCTCGCGTACCAGAAAGACGATGGCGATCGCATGGTGGATTGGTTGCGCGA
The DNA here is from genome assembly GCA_016178075.1 of Acidobacteriota bacterium. GTDB lineage: Bacteria > Acidobacteriota > Vicinamibacteria > Vicinamibacterales > JACQTH01 > JACQTH01. Next base: position 28,318 of record JACOUA010000222.1, on the reverse strand, counting down.
TCGCGGCGCGAGGGTGCTGACCGACACCGGAGAGGCGGTGCTGTTCGAGCTGCCTGCGGGGGGTAAACTACAGCCGTAGCACCCCGACCTGCTATGAACCCGATGCCATCAACCCGGACCGACCCGCTCCATTACCTGAGCGTCGAGCTCGACACCCTGAAAGAGCAGGGACTCTTCCGCCAGTTGCGGACGCTCGAAGGCGAACAGAAAGCCCAGGCCACGTTCGACGGCCGCTCGGTCGTGAACCTGTCCTCGAACAACTATCTCGGCCTGACGACCCACCCGCGGCTGCGCGAGCGCGCCCTCAATGCTGTCCGCGAGCTCGGCGTCGGCTCCGGCTCGGTCCGCACGATTGCCGGCACGATGGCGCTCCATCTGGAGCTCGAGCGCCGCCTCGCCGACTTCAAGCACACCGAAGCCGTGGTCGTCTTTCAAAGCGGCTTTGCCGCCAACGCCGGCACGGTCGCGGCGATCCTCGGCAAAGACGACGTCATCGTCTCGGACGAATTGAACCACGCCAGCATCATCGACGGCTGCCGCCTGAGCCGCGCCGCGATCCGCGTGTTCCCCCACAAGGACGTCGAGGCCGCGCGCGCGATCCTGAAGGAGCTGCCGGCCTCCCAGCGCAAGCTCCTCATCACCGACGGCGTCTTCAGCATGGACGGCGACGTCGGAGCGCTCCCCGGACTTTGCGATCTCGCCGAAGAGTTCGGCGCCGTCATGATGGTCGACGATGCCCACGCCAGCGGCGTGTTTGGAAGGAACGGACGAGGGACCGTGGATCACTTCAGCCTTCACGGCCGCGTGGACATCCAGGTGGGCACGCTCTCGAAGGCGGTCGGCGCGCTCGGCGGCTACGTCGCCGGCAGCCGCGCCCTCATCCAGTTCCTCCAGCATCGCGGCCGCCCGTTTCTGTTCTCGACCTCGCATCCACCCGCGGTCGCGGCCGCCTGCCTCGCGGCGCTCGACGTCTTGATCGAGGAGCCCCAGCTGATCGATCGGCTGTGGGAGAACACGCGGTTCTTCAAGAGCGGACTCCAGGCGCTCGGTTTCAACACCGGCACGAGCGAGAGCCCCATCACGCCGGTCATCGCGGGCGAGGCGCCGCTGGCGATGAGGCTGTCGGATCGGCTGTTCGAGGAAGGGGTCTTCGCGCAGGGGATTGGCTTTCCGACCGTGCCGCGCGGCAAGGCCCGCGTTCGCACGATCGTGACCGCCACCCACACGCGGCAGGAGCTGCAGTTCGCGCTCGACGTCTTCGCGAAGGTCGGCCGGGAGCTGGGGATCATCTTCAGAGAACACTGATGTTCCGCCGCGCACACCGGCGTTCACCCCGGCGTCCGGGTCGCGTCAGCGGTGGCCAGCGGGCTCGCCAGTTTTTCGAGACCTACACGCGGGACATGACCGCCGAGGATCTGCAACGGCTGTTCACGCACGAGACCGTCGAGGCGTACCGCTATTTCGCGCGGGACATCGATCGGACCGAGCTCGACCGGCTGCCCCCGTTCAAGCGGGCCCTCGCGCACGTCCGCCTGTTCTTCCTCGCCTTCTCGATGCGGCTCCCGCCGGCGCGCCGGGCGCTCTTCGGCGTCGCGGTGCTGGTGTCGCTCGTCGGGCTCATCGAGCTGTTCGAGGGCGTGAGGATGGCGGAGCTGTGGCTGTTCCCGATCGGCGACATCTCCGTTCCCGTACCGGTCTGGGCGAGCGGCTCCGGCACGGTGGCGATCGGCATGGCGCTGCTCGCCCTCCTCGTGCTGCTCGAAGTCGCCGGCCGGCTGTCGCTCAAGCACGACCTCGAGATCGCCCGTGAGATTCAGCTAGCGATGTTGCCGGGCGGCGTCTATACCGCCGACGGCGTCGAGGCGTTCGGCTTGACGCGGCCCGCCAACACCGTCGGGGGAGATTTTTTCGACATCCTCCCGCTTCGCGACGGGCGCGTTATCGTGGCGCTCGGCGACGTCGCGGGCAAGGGCAGCCCGGCCGCGCTGCTGATGGCGCTCCTCCTCGCGATTCTTCGAACGCTCGTGGACGAGGGGCTGGAGGCCGCCGAGCTGGTCCGGCGGTTGAACGTCCAAACGGAGCGTCAAGCGCCCGGCTCGCGCTTCATCACGCTCTTCTATGCCTGCTTCGACCCGCGAAGCGGCGAGCTCGTCTACGTGAACGCGGGCCATCACCCCCCGCTCCTGCGGCGCGCCAGCGGAGAGTTCGAGCGACTGAGCGAGGGCGGCATCGCCCTCGGGATGTTCGAAGGCTCGACCTACGTGCCCGGGCGGACCCGGTTGACTGCGGGCGATCTGCTCATCGCGTACAGCGACGGGATCACCGAAGCCGAGAACGCCCGCGGCGTCCCGTTCGATGAGAGCGGCCTGATGGGCGCGATTCGGACCTTTGCCGACACGCGGTTCGCCGACGACCTCACGCTGCTCATCCTGCGAAGGCTCGCCGTGGCCGCGGCGCCGGCCGTCGTCGCCTCGTGAACGATCCTGCTTGTGTCATACTCGACGCGCGAGCAGACGCGGAGACGGACCACTAAGGCCGACCCGCTCTACGGTGGACGGTGTGGCGTCTAAGAGAGATGAGCCTCCGGCGCGCCCTGATGAGATCGCTTCTGCGCCCCCTGCTCGCCTGTGTGTTCGTGACCGTCCTGCCGGCCGCGCAGACACCGGCGCCGCTGCCCGCCACGGACGGCGTCGGCCGGCTGCTCGCGAAGCTCCAGAACGCGCTCGCCTCGGATAGCCCCGCCGCGTTTCTCGCGATCGTGTCTCCATTGGCGGATCGTCCGCGGGCGGAAGGGTTCGCCGCCGGAGCCTTCCTGCCGGGGGCGACCCACGCCGTCGTAGTCGAGCGCGACCGGCGGGCCCTCGCCGGCACGCGGCCGGGCGAGGGCTTCCTGCTCATGATCGACGTGTTCGTGGAAGCCGCGAAGACGGCGCGCGTCGCCACATGGCGGCTCGAGGTGCAACGCGCCGGGAACGGCCGGTCGAGCCAGGACGCCTGGGAGATCGCGGGACAAGAAACGCTCGCATCGGTCGACGGCCTCCACCGCCTGGCGCTCAATCGCGACAAGCAGTTCCACGCGCGCAACCTCAGAATCAGGGCCGAGGACATCGAGCTGCGCCTTGCGGACGGCGCCGTCTACCAGGCGGAGACGGCCGACGGCGTCACGGCGCTCCTCCTCGTCGGATCCGGCGAGATTGACTTCCATCCGGCGCCGGCCACCGAACGCGGACAGATCCGGATCTTCGCCGGCGCAGAAAAGCTCGTCACGGGATTCCGCGCGGCGTTCGTCCGGTTGAATCCGATCGAATTCGACGATCGGCTCTCGCCCGACGCGTTGGTGCCCGAGCGTGTCGATCCCGGGACACTGCGGACCGCCGATGGGATCTTTCAAGAGGAGCTCGGCAAGTCGTACGGCATCGACTTGTCCCATGTGAGCCAGCACACCTGGTCGCTCGTTCCGCCGATCGGGGATTTCCTGGCCGAGGTCAGGACCAGGCGCTTCGGCACTCTCACCTTCACGCGCTCGCGCTCGGAGCCGGAAGACATCACCGTCTTCAACCGCGTGCAGCACCGCAACATCGCCGTGTACGCCTCGCAGGACAAGCTCGCGCGACGCGGCCGTTTCTACGACGAGGACGACTTCTCCGAGTACGACATCCTCGATTACCAGATCGCGGCTGCGTTCGATCCCGAGCGCAATTGGATGGAGGGGCGAGCGCGGCTCGTTCTCAAAGTCCGGGCGCTCGCGTTCAGCACCTTTACGCTCCGGCTCGCCGAGACCCTCAACGTCGAGTCGGTGACCTCGGACCTGATGGGACGCGTCCTGCACCTACGCGTGCGCAATCAGAACAGCTTGATCGTCAATCTCCCGGCGACCGTGACGAAGGACACCGTGCTGGATTTCACGATCCGGTACTCGGGAACCATGAAGCCGCAGACGATGGAGCGCGAGGCGATTCGGCCGGATCCGGACCAGACCCAGGGCGACGCGATCGTGCTGCCGCCTGAACCCAGCTACATCTACAGCAACCGCAGCTATTGGTACCCGCAGTCGCCCGTCACCGACTACGCGACCGCGGTGCTCCAGATCACCGTCCCGGCCGCCTACGAGTGCATCGGGAGCGGCGAGGTCAGCGGGTCGCCTGCCCTCGAGCCGGGGCCGACGCGGATCGCCGATCGGAAACGCTACCGCTTCACCGCCACGCAGCCGCTCCGGTACCTCGCCGTCCTGATCAGTAGGCTGGTCCCGGTCGCCGCCCAGACGGTGGCGCTCGACGGAGCCACGGAACGCACCGTGAAGCACGACCCGATCGATCGCCAGTCGAACGGCTCGGGCGGGCCTGCATCCGGAGCGTCCGGGGCCGGCGCGCAGCCGTCTCAGACCCAGGGTGTTTTCTATCGCAGCATCGATTTCAGGATCTTCTCGCATCCCCGTCTGGCGGATCGCGGCAGGGAAATCGCGACCCGCGCGCCGGATATCATCCGGTTCTACGGATCGCTGGTCGGCGACATCCCCTACCCCGGCATCTCGCTGGCGCTCGTGGAGAACGACCTGCCTGGCGGTCACAGTCCTGCGTACCTGGCCGCCATCAATCAACCGTCGCCGTTCGCGCCGATGGTGTGGCGCAACGATCCGGCGACGTTTCAGAACTATCCTGAGTTCTATGTGGCGCACGAGATCGCGCACCAGTGGTGGGGACAGGCCGTCGGGTGGAAGAACTATCACGAACAGTGGCTGAGCGAAGGCTTCGCGCAGTACTTCGCCGCGCTCTACGCACAGCAGCTCCGCGGAGACGATGTGTTCGGGGGCGTGCTGTCGCGGCTTCGGCGCTTCGCGATGAACGCCTCCGATCAGGGGCCCGTGTATCTGGGTTACCGACTCGGGCACCTCAAGGGCGACAGCCGCGTCTTTCGATCGCTCGTCTACAACAAGGGCGCCTCGGTCCTCCACATGCTACGAAGGCTCGTGGGAGACGAGGCGTTCTTCCGCGCCCTGCGACGCTTCTATCTGACGTGGCGTTTTCGCAAGGCCGGCACCGACGATCTCCGCCAGGCCTTCGAAGCGGAGACCGGCCGGTCGCTGGATCGCTTCTTCGAGCGTTGGATCTACGGCAGCTCGCTGCCGCGTGTGCGCTTCAGCTACCGGACGCTCGCGGCAGCGGGCCCCGGCGCGGCACCCGTCTCACCGGAGGTCGTCTTGCGCTTCGACCAGACGGGAGAGATCTTCGACGTACCGGTCACGGTCACGCTCATCTACGCCGACGGCCGCTCCGAGCACATCGTCGTCGCGGTGACTGACGCCTTGATGGAGCAACGGGTGCCGCTCAAGGGGACCCTCCGGCGCGTCGAAGTCAATCGCGATGAGGGGGCGCTGGCGGACATCAAGAATTGAGAATCTGGTGATTTGAAACCTGGTAATTGATTGCTCCATTGCCCAATCTGGCTATGGACAATCGATTGTCAATCGAACAATCGATCAATTGATCAATCAATTACCAGATTTCAAATCACGAGATTTTCAATTCTTGATGCTACTGAATATAAATTGCAGCTACCCTTGGCCGGCCGTTCTGCTCGAACGGCTCGAAGACCAGGATGAACCGGGTGCCGGCGTGATCGTAATTGCGGGTCAGCCGCTCGCCCAGCGGACCTCGGCTGACGTCCTGCGACCCAACCTCGGCGGATCGGCCGAGCAAGCCGGCCACCTGCTCGAGCGTGTCGCCGACACGAAGCTGCTTGCCGTCGAGCAGCAACAGCACCGGTACGGAGATCGCACGCGTCGGGACGCTCGGCGGGAGCGCCGCCGGCTCGGCGCGCTGCGGCACCGGCGCCACCGCGCGCGCGGCGCGCAGCTCCTGCACGATCAGCGAAGCGACCGCGAGCGTCGCGAGAAGGAACGCAGCCGCAATGAGCCATTCGAGCGCGGGGCCAAGGCGGGGGCGAGTGGCGTCCATCGGGACCTCCTGGGAGAGAGGTGACCGCGCCGCGAATTCGACTCTAGCCCTCGTCTTGGGCGATGTCAAGCTTGTCCGTGCGTCCTCAAACCCCGAATCCCGAACCCCGAATCCCGAGTGTTAAGATCTCTGCTATGGACACCGTCACGTTGACGATTGATGGCCGACCAATTGCCGTCGAGAAAGGCAAGACGGTGCTGCAAGCCGCGATCGAGGCCGGGATCTCGCTCCCCTACTACTGCTATCACCCCGCGCTCAGCGTCGACGGATCCTGCCGGGTCTGCATCGTCAAAGTCGAGAAGATGCCGAAGCTCCAGACGTCCTGCTCGACGGTCTGCGCCGACGGCATGGTCGTCTCGACCCGCACGCCCGACGTCGAAGAGGCGCGCCGATCCGTCTTCGAGTTCCTGCTGATCAATCACCCGCTCGATTGTCCGGTCTGCGACAAGGGCGGCGAATGCCCGCTCCAGGATTTCTCCTACACCTACGGCCCCTCCGAGAGCCGGATGGACTTCACGCGCCGCGTGTTCGACGGCGAGGGCGTGAGAGCGGACGTCGACTTCGGCCCGACCCTCTTGCTCAATCGCAACCGCTGCATCCTCTGTACGCGCTGCGTGCGGTTCATGCGCGAGATCGACGGGGACGCGCAGATCAACATCATCGATCGCGGCTACGGGAGCGAGATCGCAACCTTCCAGGAAGAAGGCGTGCACTCGCTCGTCTCGGGCAACCTGATGGACGTCTGCCCGGTCGGCGCCATCACGACGCGCGACTATCGCTTCAAGGCCCGCCCCTGGGACAACCCGCAGGTAACCGACACGATCTGCACCTTCTGCTCGCGCGGCTGCAACACCACGGTCTGGATCAAAGCCACGCCCGAGTGGGCGAAGGGTCCGCAGCTCGTCAGAGTCACGCCGCGACTCAACGCGGACGTGAACGGGTACTGGATGTGCGATATCGGCCGGTTCGAGTATCACTGGATCGAGGGGGAGAATCGATTACGCGTCCCGCTGCGGCGGAGCGAGAGCGGCGCCAAGCAGCCGACCGACTGGCCCGAGCTGCTGGCCTCGATTCGGGATCGTCTTCAGACCGCTGGTGGGGACCCGAACGCGCCGACTTTCCTGGTTTCGGCGCACGCGTCGCTGGAAGAGCTGTTCTTGTTGAGGAAGCTGAACGCCGCGCTGGCGAGGGACGCCGAGAGTCCGGCGCTTTACGTGAGCTGGCGCTACCGCGAAAAAGAGCAGCCCGACCAGACGCAGTTCAAGGTGCCGCCGGTCGAGGCGCCCAACGTGGTGGGGGCTCGCGATCTGGGACTGGTGCCTGCGTCGGCTGGAGACCAGCCTGATCTGGCGCGCCTGCGCGCCGCGGTCGAGGCGGGCGAGGTGAAGGCGCTCTACGTCTTCGATCCCGGCCCCGACGGGTCCCTCGGAGACGTTGGATGGCTGGTGGGGGCGCGCAAGCGGGGGATCGTTCCGCTGCTCATCTATCACGGGGTCCTGCTGACCGACCTGGCGCGTGAGGCCGACGTCGTTCTGCCGGGCGCATCCTTTGTCGAGAAGGATGCGTCCTATACGAATCGGGACGGCCGCGTGCAGGCGGCCAGCCGGGTCATCGGGCCGCCGGGTCAGGCCGTGGAGGACTGGCAAGTGCTGGTCAACCTCGGCACCGCACTCGGCGTGGCGCTTCCCTATACGACGTTAGCGCACGTGCGGTCGGATCTTGCCGCGGCGCTGCACGGCTCGGAGCGGTACCGCGATTTCGCGCAGCTGGCCTTCGGCCGGCCCGTTTCTGCACGGACCTGGCTGCAGGTCTCGAACCCGTCCGAACGGTGGAAGTGGGACTTCCTGTTTCAGGATCTGCCGCCGGTCAAATATGCCGAGCAAGAATAGGGACGAGAATAGGGATCAGGGGCCGGGGATCAGGGACCGGTTGGTTCGGACCATCCTGGTCCCTGTCCCCTGACATGTAATCGCCATGGAGAATGTCACGCTCATTGCCGCGTTCGTCGCCGGCCTGCTGTCGTTCATCTCCCCCTGCGTCCTTCCGCTGATTCCGGGATATCTGTCCTTCGTGTCTGGCGTGACGCTCGACGAGTTTCGTGGAAAGGCTCCATCGGGCGCGAGCGTGACCCCCGTGCGCCCCGTGCGTGCTCGCGTGGTGGCGACGTCGTGCGCGTTCGTGGTCGGCTTCTCGCTCGTCTTCATCTCGCTCGGCGCGACGGCCAGCGCCGTTGGCCAGTTTCTGATGGCGCGTCTCACGCTGCTCGGCAAAATCGCCGGCGTGGTGATCATCATCTTCGGCCTCCACACGATGGGCGTCCTTAGAATCGGCTGGCTCTATACGGAGAAGCGGGTCCAGACGACCACGAAGCCGGCAAGCCTCGCGGGCGCCGTTCTGGTGGGCGTGGCGTTCGCCTTCGGCTGGACGCCCTGCATCGGCCCGATTCTCGCGGGGATCCTCGCCATCGCCGGCAGCCAGGAGACCATCGGTCAGGGGGTGCGGCTGCTCGCGGCCTACTCGCTCGGGCTTGGTGTGCCGTTTCTCGCCACCGCGCTGATGATCGACCGGTTCTTTGCCGCCTTCGCCCGCATCCGCCGCTACTATCACGCCATCGAAGTCGCCTCGGGCGCCCTGCTGATCGTGATCGGCGTGCTGATCTTCACGAATCGTTTCGCGATCATCGCGGGGTATCTGAGCCCGTACCTGCCGACGTTTTGACCGGTGCGCTGCTGGACCACTCTGCGCGCACCTGTGCGCGCACGTCAGCATGGATGAACAAGCCGTTTAGAGCCGAAGCGCTGGCGCAGAGAATCCGCGACATCCTGGAGCGCGTGTAAAAACCGGAAGCCGGCGATCTTCGAATACGAAAACCCGCGCGGCCCACTCGGAGTTGTGGCACAATCAGCCATCAGCTATCAGTTGTCAGCTCTCAGCTGCTCTTCGCTGACAGCCCCCGCTGATAGCTGAAAGCTGAGAGCTGATAGCTGCCAATGGCCCATCGAGGCGTCCGCATCGCGCTCTTCTGGATCGCAGCGGCGCTCATGGCCGGTACCGGCTACAGGCTGTTCACGCTCGAGCGCCGCATCGCCGCCTCGACGGAAGAGTCCCGCCAGTTCGACCTCCAGGCACAAGAAACCGTTCGCCAGCTCGCCGAGGTCAAGTCCGCGCAGTCAGGCTACGTTGCGGCCGGCCAGGGACACGCGTACTGGACGACGCGCGTCTCGACGCTCGTTCGTGCGGTCAACACCGGGCTGGACGCGTTGAGCCAGCGCGCCATCGACGAGGCGTCGAGCGCGGTGGTCGCCGATGCGCGAAAATCGATCGACCAGTTCGTCAAGCTCGACGCCAGGGCCCGCGAGTACGTGACGGCTTCGCAGCTGCTCATGGCGTCCGACGTCATCTTCGCGGATGGTCTCGAGCTCGTGGCGTCGGCGGCGAGCCAACTGGATCAGGCCCGAGAGCACATCCGGCAGGAGCATCAGCGGAGCACGGCTGATATCCGGCGCCTCGAGATCTACACGCTGATCGTCACCGGGGGCATCGTACTGCTCGTCATGATCCTGTTGGTGCCGGGAGCGCGTGCCGAAGCTGAGCCGCTGCTACGTGTCGAGAATCGCCCATTCGAGCTGCCGAAACCGGACCTGACGTTGCGCACGGCTGGGAACGCCCCGGCGCCCCGAAACCCGGGCTCCGAGGTCAACCTCCAGGAAGCCGCCGCGCTGTGCCTGGACCTCTCCCGCGTGGCGTCGACGACCGATCTGCGCGTCCTGCTCGCCAGAACCGCAACCCTGCTGCACGCCCGCGGCATCGTGCTCTGGGTGCCCGGGCAGTCGGGCGAGCTGCGGCCGGCGCTCTCCCACGGATATCCGGAGGCGACCCTGGCCAGGCTCCCGAGCATCGCGGCCACCGCCGACAACGCGACCGCGGCCGCTTACCGCTTGGGAGAGGTGAAGGAAGTGCCCGCAGGAAACTCGCCGACCGGGGCCGTCATCGCCCCGCTTCTGACGGCCGCGGGCTGTGGGGGCGTGCTGGCCGTGGAGCTCCCGGCGGGCGCCGAAAGCCACACGGCTGTTCAGGCGATCGTGACCTTCATTGCCGCGCAGCTCGCCGGGCTGGTCGGATCGGCGCCGACTGAAACGAGCACCCGATCGCAAACCGCCGGGCGATCATCCGCCTAAGGACCCTAAAGGTCATCATCGTCGGAGGGGCCGGGCTGCTGAACCGCCGGAGCCTCGCCGAAGGCGGTCAGCCCAGCCTTGGCCGACCTGTCTACTCCATGACCCGGACCAGACGCTTCCTGCGGATTTCCGTCGGCTCGAGCGTCGCTTTGAGCGTCAGCTCCTTCTTGTCCCGAACCACCCTGATGGTGATCGCCTCTTCGCGCGCGCGGGCCACGGCCAACGTCACATCGGATACGCGGTCCACCACCCGATCGTCCACGGCGGTGATGATGTCGCCGGCTTTCAGGCCGGCGGAAGCCGCCGGTGAGTTCTCAGCCACGCTGGTGACGAGCGCCCCGTCCCTTGTCCCGAAATAATCGGCGAGCTGCGGCGTCAGTTCCTGCAGCGTGACACCCAGGCGGCCTCGCCTGAGCTTGCCGGCCATCACGTCCAGGTCGGCGAGCTTCTCCAGGTTGCCGAGCTTCAGCTCGAGCTGGCGCCCGAGAAGCGACATCCTGTCGCCAACCGCCCCGACGATCGCCGGCGCGATGTCGCTCATTGCCGATCCGAGCGTCGGCCGCCCCTCGGGCGTGATGTCCACGGTCGCCTTCTGCCCATTCCGGACGACGACCATCTTGACCGCGCGGCCCGACGGCGTCTCGCGGACCAGACGTCCGAACTGCGCCGCGCTCCGGACCCGCTCGCCATCGAACTCCACGACCACATCGCCCGAGCGGAGCCCGGCCTTCTCGGCGGGCGTGCCCGGCCGGACCTCGTCGATGATCGCTCCGCCCGGCGCCGGCAGCTTGTACTTCGCCACGTCGGCCTGCTCGACTTCCCCGACCGAGACCCCGATCGTGCTGCCGCCTCCAAAGACCTCGATCTGCGGCGCGACGAGGACATCGCGCTGAACGCGCCGGGACTGGCCGTAGACCGACGGCGCGGCCAGCGCCCCTACGGCGAGCATGCCGAGGATGACCACGAAGACTCCCGCGATCCGAACCAGCTTCATAGGATGGTTCCTCCCCTTGTGGCTTTCATGAATCAAACTAGGCCGGGGCTGTGCCCCGGACCCCGGCTCGCAGGCGCGCTGTGCGCGCCTAGGACCGCTCTACGGCAACGAGAACAAAATTCTCGTAAGGCGCCGTATAGCGGTCCAAACCGTTGTCCTGTAGCGGCGGGCCTGTCGGCTCGCCGGATCTGTGGAATCAGACGAGAGCACGCGGAGAAAAGTTGGCATCCAACATTCGTCTTATATTCGTATGTTGGGCGAGTGTTGTATCGTGTATATCAGCGAGGCGCTCGACGAGCTCGAGAAAGACGATCTCGTCAAGGAGACGCGCGGCGAACACATCCTGGATCATTTCCTCGAAGCCAAGCGCGAGGAGTGGCAGGACTACATCAAGGCGGTCTCGCCGTGGGAAATTCAGCGATATTTGGGGATTTCTAGGTTCACTGGACTGCACGTCGCATCACGGGGCTGCACGTCGGTGACCTAACTTCGGGCTTTCCATCAGCCGAAAAGACTGGAGTACGCTTCGTCGTCGGCATTCGTGTGCCTCATTGCCGCTTCAAATTTTGCACCGGGCGCCGCGACCACGATCCGGAGCGGAAGCGACCCGCCTACGCTCTTCGAGCTTCCGCCTTCGCTGAAGCTACGGCGGACCGCCGAAGCCTTGGCGGAGGCTGGTCGGCGGCCAAGCGGCAGTGCCGTGGGGGTGGGGCCCCACCGCAACCAGAGAATGATGCCAGCTGTTCAAAACGACGATCCGATGGCGGCGCTCCTCGAGACGCGCCAGCGATTTATCGCGGGATTCCCCGCGCGTTGCGACTCCATCTGCCTGCTCGTCGACACAGTCGCGGCCCTCGGGCCGCGCGGGCCGGTCACCGCACTTCGCCAGATCGTGCATCGGATGACCGGGCTAGCCGGCACCGTCGGGTTTCCCACCATCAGTGATCGGTCCGGCCAGCTCGAGCACATGCTGACCGATCCGCAGCTTCCGGGCTTCGAGCCGGTGCGGGCGCGCGCACTGGTCGGCGAGATTCGAGCCGCGTTTGCCGGCGATCTGGCCGCGCCGCCATTCTGGGTGACACCCGAGGCGCCGCCGGCCCGAGCCGCGACGATCCTGGTTGTTGAAGATGATGCCGAGCAGCGGGAACTCGTCGTGGCCCGGTTGCAAGACGCTGGCTACGCGCCGATCGGCGTCGAGAGCGGGACCGACGTCTTGGACGCAGCGCGGACGCATCACCCGGCGCTGGTCCTGCTCGACGTGAATCTGCCCGGCCTCGACGGCTATTCGGCCTGCAGGCTGCTGAAGGCCGACCCCGACCTGACCCGTACGCCGATTATCTTCACGACGACAAGGGCCAGCCTGGACGACCGCATCGCCGCTTTCACGCTGGGCGCCGACGAATTCCTCACGAAGCCGATCGATCTGAACGAGCTCGTCGTCCGCGTGCAGCACACGCTCGCGCGGAGGCCCGACGCCGGCGCGGCCGGTCCGAACTCCGAGACGCCCGAACTCGACTTCGAGGCCTTTCTGGCGGCAGCTCGCGATCTGCTCCGGAGCGCGCCCGCGGCGCTGGCCATCATGCGGCTGCCGGTCGATGGCGCGGTGGAAGCGGCTGCCGCCATTCGGCAGGATCTCCGGCGTCGCGATCTCGTGGCCCGCTACGACGACGCGCATCTCATGCTGCTGATGCCGGACCTCGATCCAGGCACCGCCCGGTCGCGCCTCGGCCACCTGGTCGCGGAGCTGAGCGCGCGCGGCATCGATGGTCTCCATTGCGGCGTGGTTGGCTCCCAAGTCCCTGGCGTTCCGCTGGAATCCCTCATGGCGGATGCCGACGAAGCCCTTGCCGCCGCGCGCGGTGAGCAGACCGCGGCTTCGTCGAGCCCGGCGAGCAAAGCGCCCGCCGCCGCGCGGCCGGTGACAATCGTCATCGCCGAAGACGATCCGGAAGTGATTCGGATTCTCGAAGCCCAAATGCGCGCCGCCCGATACGAGCCTCGCACGGTCTCGGACGGCGAGGCGGCCTTGAACGCTGTCTGCGAGCACCCGCCGGATGTCCTCATCCTCGATTTGATGATGCCGAGAATGACCGGCTTCGACGTGTTGGCGAAGATCCGGTCGCTGGCCCGGCGTCCCCGCATCATCGTGCTGTCGTCGCGCGGCCGCGAAGACGACGTGACGCGGGCCTTTCAGCTCGGCGCCGACGATTACGTGACCAAGCCCTTCAGCCCGCAGGAACTGCTCGTCCGGGTCGCACGGCTCTTCCGATGACCATGCACGCGATCGCCGAGGTCTTCCGCCAGATCGTCATCGTTGTCCTCGTGGTTGGCGGTTCGATCCTGGCTGTGTTGCTTGGGTTTCTGGTCGGCCTGCGCGGCGTCCGCGAGATCCGGTTCCAGTATCGCGACCGCCTCAAGCAGACCTATCGGCCCGTCGTGCAGCCGCTGCTCCATCTCGATCCGCCGAAGGACGCCTTTTTCGCGCTCATTCAGGCCCCCCGCCGGCATCGGGACGTGATAGGTGAGCTCCTGCTCGCGCCGCTGCGCGTGGCGAACGGCGCATTCGTCGGAAACCTTCGGACGGCCGCAGCCGCGCTCGGGCTGATCGATCGCTGGCTCGCGGATCTCGCGCACCGCAAATGGTGGATCCGGAGCGAGGCGGCGCGGGCCCTCGGACTCATCCAGGAGCCGGACGCCGTGGAACCGCTGATCCAGGCGTTGGACGATGACCATGAAGAAGTGCGGGCCGCTGCGGTCGAGGCCCTCGGCTCGATCGCGGACGCGCGTGCGATCGTCCCACTTCTCGAGCGCCTGGCGCACCCGGCGAGATACCCGGAGGCGCGCGTCATCATGGCGCTTCGATCGTTCGGTGACCCCGTCACGCCGGTTCTCCTCGCCTATGCGCGGCAGCACGCCGGCGATCGCGCGACGCTCGCCAACCTCCTCGAGATGGTCGGGGGAGCCGCAGCCGGGGACGACCTCATCGCCTGGTGTCAGGATGAGAGACCCGACGTACGGGCGGCGGCGCTGCGGGCCCTCGGCACAATTGGCATCGACGATCGCGCCTATGCTTGCGCGACGCGGGCGTTGTCCGAAGACGAGCCCGGCGTCCGGGCGATGGCCGCGCGCGCGCTCGGCCGCAGCCACCGGCAGGACGCGGCGCGCCTGCTCGGCGATCGGCTCGGCGACGAATGGGTGGTGGCCGCCCATGCCGCGACGGCGCTGCGCGGGCTTGGCGCGGCCGGCGCGGCGCAGCTCACGGCCCGCTCCCGCGACGACGGGCAGGCCGGAGATCTCGCCCGGCAGATGCTCTGGGAAACGCAGCTGCAGGAGACGCCGGTCGCGGCCGGAGGCGCGGCATGATGAGATCGGTGCTCGTGCAGACGCTCACGGCCGCGGAGATCGCGATTCTGTGCTATTTCTTCGCGCTGAACTCCCTCTATCTGATCTTCTCGGTGGTCGCGTACTTCCGGCTGCGCACCTACCGCCGCCGATGGACCGCGCGCGAGCTGGCAGCGGTCGTGCGGTCGCCCGCCACGCCGGCCATCTCGGTTGTCGTGCCGGCGCACGACGAAGAGCGCACGATTGTCGAAAGTGTCCGATCGCTGCTCCTCCTCAACTACCCGGAGTTCGAGGTCGTCGTGGTCAACGACGGATCCTCGGACGCCACGCTGCGCCGGATGATGGGCGCGTTCGACCTCGTGAGGGCGCCGGTCACGGTCGCGCCGGCCATCCCGACGCGGCCGGTGCGCGCGATGTACCGATCGCTGCACAATCCCGATCTGGTCTGCATCGACAAGGAGAACGGCGGCAAGGCCGACGCGCTCAACGCGGGGATCAACGCCGCGCGGCATTCAATCGTGTGCGTCATCGACGCCGATTCCCTGCTCGAGGAACATTCCCTGACGCGGGCCGTGCTGCCGTTCATCGAGGATCCGACGACCATCGCGACCGGCGGCATCGTCCGGGTCGTCAACGGCTGTCGGGTCGAAGCCGGCCGGGTCGTCCGGATCCGGCTGCCGAAGAACAAGCTCGCGCTCTTCCAGGTCATCGAATACCTGAGGAGCTTCCTCGCCGCGAGGGTCACCCACTCCGCCCTCAACGCCCTGCTCATCATCTCCGGCGCGTTCGGCCTGTTCCGGCGCGACGCCCTCATCGAGGTCGGCGGGCTCCGGCAGGACTCGATCGGCGAAGACATGGAGCTGGTCACACGGCTGCACGCGCTGTACAAGCGCCGGAAGCAGCCCTATCGCATCGTCTTTCAGCCGGACCCCGTGTGCTGGACGGAAGCGCCGGAATCACGCGAGATCCTGGAGCGGCAGCGCAATCGCTGGCAGCGAGGCGCCCTCCAGGTCCTGAGCTTCCACCGATCCCTCATCGGGAATCCGCGCTACGGCACCGTCGGGCTGCTCGCGATGCCCTACTATTTGATTTTCGAGGTGCTGGGTCCCATCGTGGAGCTCTTTGGGTACCTGATCACGATCCTCGCCACCGCGCTGGGGCTGCTGAACTGGCAGTTCGCCGAACTGCTGTTCCTGACGGCGATCGTCTATGGATGCCTGATCTCGGTGGCGGCGGTGCTGCTCGAAGAGATGTCGTTCAGGCGCTACGCGCGGCTGACCGATCTGCTGCGGCTGGTGCTGTTCGCGGTGCTCGAGAATTTCGGCTATCGACAACTGACCCTCTGGTGGCGGCTGGAAGGGACGATCGACTTCCTGCTGAACCGTCAGAGCTGGGGAACCATGACCAGAAAGGGGTTTGCGCGAGCATGACGACGACACGCGTGTTGTTGGCGGACGACGAACCGGATATTCAGCTCATTGCGAGGCTCGCGCTGAAGCGAGCGGGGTTCGAGGTGACGGCCGTCACCAACGGAGCCCAGGTGCTCGCCAAAGTTGCCGAGGTGAAACCGGAGGCCATCCTGCTCGACTGGATGATGCCCGAGATGGACGGCTTCGAGACCTGCGCGCGGCTCAAGGCCAATCCCGACACGAAGGACATCCCGGTGATCTTCGTGACGGCGAAGGCGCAGGAATCGGAGATCGATCGCGGCCTCAAGCTCGGCGCCGTCGGCTACATCACGAAGCCGTTCGACGCGCTCAGCCTGGGCTCGCAGGTCAAAGCGTTTTTGGGGAAGGCCTAGTCGGAGGCGCGCACTCAGCGGAATGGCGGTGCAACCAAGATCCGGAGCGTAAGCGACGGCGGTGCCGTGGGGGTGGGGCCCCACGGCGACTCAACAATGACCATAAGGACCAAAGTCTTCGGCGTGCTGGGGGCGCTCGTCGTCGCAGCGCTCGTGTATACGATCGTCGCGCTGCAGATGGCGCGACAGCGCGACCGGGCCGGCGACGAGGTCGATCGCACGCTGGCCGTCCTGGATCACCACAACGTCCTGACCCGCACGATCGTCGAGATGCAAGCCGCGCAGGAAGGCTACGCGCTCACCCGGAACAACGCATTCCGGCAGGAGTACCAGACCGCCTGGGAGCTGTATCACCGCACGATCACGCTCATCCCCGACCAATTGCGTGACATCAGGCAGCTCGAACGCCTCCGGACCGTCGATCAGCGGGTCAACGAGTGGAACACGAAAGTCGCCGAGCCGCTCTTCGGCACGAATCCCGGCGACGATGAGGTGTCGCGTCTGGTCCGCGAGGGGTTCGCCCTGGTCACGAGGATCCGCGACATGCTCGACGCGTTCGAGACGCGTGAGAAAGCGACGCTGGCCGAGCAGCGCCGGGAGCAGAACTACGTGTTCTTCCGGGCCACCCTGGTGCTGCTCGTGATTCCGGCCGCGGCCATCGTGATGCTGCTCGTCTTCATCGTGGTCGTCACGCGCGTCGTGCTCGACCCGCTCAGCCTCGTCGCCGAATCCGCCCGGCAGATCTCGGCCGGGAACTTCGCGGTGAAGCTGCCGCCCGCCAAGGGCGACGAGATCGGCGCGCTCGTCACGACGTTCCGCGACATGACGGCCGCCGTCCAGCGCCGCGAGCAGGACCTGACCATCGCGCTCGAGCGCCAGCGGCAAATCGCGCGCGAGTACGCCGAGCTGCAAGCCAAGGCCGAGCTGCAGCGCGAGCAGCTGCTGGCCACGATCGAGACCGTCCCGGCCGCGCTGGTCATTGTCCAGCCGCCCGACGGCCGGATTCTGCTGCAGAACAAGGCGGCCGAAGATCTGATCGGCCCGCCGCCGAAGACCGACGACGAGCGCCGCCGCGCGCGGCGGCGGTTCCAGCTTCTGAGGAAGGATGGGAGCGTCAGTCCCCGATCCGAGTGGGCGGTCGGACGGGCGCTTCGCGGTGAGGTGGTGGTCGGCCAGGAGCTGACCATCCGGTACCGCGCGGGGCACACCGTGCCGATTCTCGTGAGCGCCGCGCCGCTTCGCGACGAGGCTGGAGCGATCACCGGCGCCGTTCTGGCGGCCCAGGACATCACGCAGCTCCACGAAGTGGACCGGATGAAGAGCGAGTTCGTGTCGATCGTCAGCCACGAGCTCCGCACGCCGCTGACCTCGCTCAAGGGCGCGCTGCAGCTCGTGCTCGATGAGGAGATGATGCTGCCCAAGGACGAGCGCATGCAGCTTCTGCGCGTCGCTCTGACGAGCACGGATCGGCTCATCCGCATCATCAATGACATTCTGGACATCTCGAAGGTCGAAGCCGGCGGGCTGAAACTGCAGCTGAGGCCGTGCGATGTGACCGACCTCGTGCGCCAATCGATCCAGAGCGTCGAGCCGATCGCGCGGTCGTCGTCGGTGCGGCTCGAGACGCGCCTCGCGCGCGACGTGCCGGTCGTCATGGCCGACCCCGACCGAATCGTGCAGGCCTTCGTGAATCTGTTGTCGAACGCCCTGAAGTTCGCGCCGCCCAATTCGACCGTCAGCGTCGAGGCCGCACGCAACGGGAACGGATCGGTGGCGGTGTCGGTGCGGGATCAGGGCAAGGGCATTCCGGCGGAAAAGATTGGACTGCTCTTCCGGAAGTTCCAGCAGATCGACGGCTCGGATACGCGCCGGGTGCCGGGCACCGGCCTCGGCCTCGCCATCACGAAAGCCCTCGTGGAGCTGCACGGCGGCCGCATCGACGTCTGGAGCCAGCCGGGCATTGGCACGCACGTCACCATCACGCTGCCCGCCACGGCTGCTTGATCGCATTTGAGATTTGGTGATTGGGAATCTGGTGATTGATTGAGCGATCGAGGATTGCTCGATTGAAGATCTATTGAAGATTCTCGGAGCGCCTCAATCTTCAATAAATCCTAAATCATCAGTCCCCAGATCTCCCAATCAATCACCAGATTTCCAATTACCAGATTTTCAAATGTAAATGTCACTAAACGCCGTAGGTGCGTCGCAGCAGACGGGTGATTCGCAGGTTGAGATCGGGCGGGGCGAATGGCTTGCTCATGTAGTCATCGGTCCCGACCAGATATCCCTTGCCGCGGCTGGCCTCGTCGGCATTCGCCGTGAGCATCAGGATCGGGACGAACGCGGTGCGGATCTCCGACCGCAGCTTCTCGCAGACGGCGAACCCGTCAAGGCGCGGCATGTTGAGGTCGAGGATCACCAGATCGGGAATCTGCTGCTCCACCTGCTCGAGCGCGTCGGCGCCGTCGACCGCGAGCCTGATGTCCGTGTCGACGCTCAGGCGTGAGACGGTGGCTTTCACCACGGTCCGGATGTCCTGATCGTCGTCGACCACGAGCACGCGCATGCGACGCCGGGCCGGTAACGTGGTGTCGGACCCGGCCGGCGGAGGCACGCCGAGTCCCGCCGATGGCATTGGCGGAGTCGGCTCGGCGACCGGCGCCGCACGTGGGGCCTCGACCGCCGGCGCTTCCGACGCACGCGGCGCCGGTGCGGGCGCCTCTGCAACCGTTGCCGCGGGCAGCGCCAGACTAGGCGGCGGAAGACTGGCCACGGCCAGCTTGACGTGTTTGGGATCCGCCGGCTCCGAGCGGGTGTTGCAGTAGGGGCAAATCTTCCAGTCGCTGCGCAGATCCTGGCCGCAAGACCCGCAGCGCCGCCGCAGCGTGTGCAGGCAGTACGGGCACGCGGCGAATTCGGCGCCGAGCACCGCGCGGCACTCCGGGCACAGAACCGTGGCCTCTTCCTGCACATGCACCACGCGCGCGACTTCCTCCGCGGTGGTGACGCCGCCCTTGACTTTGTCCTGGGCGTCCTCCATGAGGAACTTCACGCCGACCTGCTGCGCCGCCTTCCTGAGCTCGGCTTCGCTCGCACGGCCGTGAATCAGATCCCTGATGCGCGGAACGATCGGCAGCAGTTCGTACACGCCGACCCGTCCGGAAAAGCCCGCCCCCCCGCACTTCTCACACGTTTGCGTGGCCAGCCCGTCCAGCCTCATCAACTTGCCTTCCGAGGCGTCCGCGGCGACCTGCGGAACGGCCGTCGTCTTCCGCCCGTGACACGCGTCGCAGACCTTGCGGGCGAGCCGCTGCGCGAGGATGAGATTGATCGAGGAGCTGATGAGAAACGGCTCGATCCCCAAATCCACCAGACGCGTGATCGTCGCAATCGCGCTGCCGGTGTGGAGCGTCGCGAGCACCAGATGTCCCGTCTGCGACGCCTGGAACGCAATCTGCGCGGTCTCGAGGTCCCGGATTTCGCCGAGCAGGACGACGTCCGGATCCTGACGCAGGATCGCCCTGAGCGTGCTGGCGAAGGTCAGGCCCGCCCTGACGTTCACCTGCACCTGCGTGATCCCGTCCAATCGATACTCGATCGGGTCTTCGACGGTGACGATGTTGAGCTCCGGTGAGCGCCGGGCCATGACCATCGAGTAGAGCGTCGTGGTTTTGCCAGACCCGGTCGGTCCGGTCACGAGAATCATCCCCTGCGGTTGATTCAAGGCGCCTCTGATCGTCGCAACCTGGGCCTCCGTGAGTCCCATCTGCCCCATTTCTGGCACGGTCTGCGAGCCCAGGACCCGCATGACGACCTTCTCGCCGAAGAGCGTCGGCAGCGTCGAGACGCGCATGTCGAGCTGACGTGAGTCGAGCTGCACGTTGATGCGGCCGTCCTGCGGCAGTCGCTTCTCCGCGATATCGAGCTTCGCGAGAATCTTGAGGCGGGAGACGAGCGCGTTGTGCAGCCACTTCGGCACCTGCATGAAGTCGCGCAACGTGCCGTCGACGCGCAGCCGCACCTGAACGGTGTGGAGCGACGGCTCGATGTGGATGTCACTGGCCCGCGCCTCGATCGCATCGCGGATCATCACATTGCACATCTTCACGACCGGCGCATCGTCGGCGCTGGCCTCGGCAACTTCGGCCGAGTCGGTCGTCGCCGTGATATTGACCCCCTGCGCTGGCTCGGGCGGCGGCGCGTCCTCGGTGTTCATCCGGATATCGGTGACTTCGGGAACGAACTCGAGCATCCCGTGGAGGTGCTTGTTGGTGCTGTAGCGCTCCGCGACGCCATCGAGAATCTCGGTTCGGCTCGCCACGACCGGCTTGATGGTGAGGCCGGTCGCGAACTGGAGGTCCTGCACCGCGTCGTAGTCGAGCGGGTTCGCCATCGCGAGCACCAGCGTCCGATCCTCGACCGACACGGGCATGCAGGTGTGCTTGCGCGCCAGGCTCTCGCTGACCTGACGGATGGCCTCGCTCTGGACGTTGGCCGCCGCGAGCCTGATGCGGGGCAACTTCGACCAGTTCGCGAAGGTGTCCGCCAGCAGCTCTTCGGACACGTAACGCCCTTCGAGCAAGGCGTCGACGAGCGGCACCTTGCGCTTTCGGGCTTCGTCAATCGGGCGCTCGAGCTGCGAGCGATTCAAGACGCCGGTCTTGAGCAGAACGTTCTGGATGACCTGATCCATCCGGGACGCCTGGCTGTTTGTCGGTTGAGTCTCCATACGAGGTCACGCTGGCGTCCTCGGGACAGGACGCGGGGAATGCAAAAGCGGAAAAGTCCCTGTTTCTTATCGGCTCGAGGCGGGCACAGCTTTTGATGAAACAGTTGGGCGGTCGCGCCGAATCAGCGGGGTGCATAACAAAACAGGCAGGCGCTGGCATCGCCGCACCCCGTTTCGCAGGGCGTTCACGATTCGCGCGCGACCGTTCTTCACAGTTTGGCACGAGCGCACCCGGAACGACACATGCCCTTTGATCGCCGCTTCTTCGCTGTTCTGCTTCTGGCCTCCTTCGCGCTGACCGCCTGCGGGATCGCGATGCAGAGCCCCCGCATTGCCGAGCTCAAGGACAACCCCGCGAGGTACCACGACAGGAGAGTGCAGGTCGAAGGCGTCGTGACGAGCTCCTGGGGCCTCCCGCTCGTGCCGTTCAAGGTCTACCGGATAGACGACGGCACAGGCGAGCTGACGATTATCTCGCAAGGTGACCGTGTGCCAACCCGCGGGGCCCGCGTCCGCGTCACGGGCCGGGTCAACGAGGTGGGGACCTTCGGCGGGCGCGCCGTCGGCCTCCACGTGCGCGAAGACCGCCTGCGGGTTCTGGGACATTGAGGTCGGCGCGGCCGAAGTCAAACACACCACGACGGCCGACCCTTCGCGGTCATCTCCTCCGGTCCCCAGCCCCGAGCCCCACGTTCCCTATCCTTGACGACGCACCGCACGCTTGAGCTGGTTTCACGGCTGTGCTACGTTGCAGCTACCTGAGCGTTGCCCTGGAGATCCGTATGAAACAGCTCTTCACGTGCGGTTTTGTGCTCGTTGGCGCCGTGAGTCTGGCCGGACAGTCGGTTGGAAAGGCCGCCCAACCCGGTCCGACAGGCGAGGCGCGGCAAGCAGCCCCATCAACCTCGCAAAGCCCAACGGCAAACACGGCCACGCCCGCACGGCAGGCGGCCCTGCCTGAAACCTACCCCGCCGCGAATGGAGCAGCCTGGGGCTCGGGGGGAACTGGCTGGTACGGCGGGTCGGGCTACGGGTGGGCGGGAACGGGTTACAGTTTTGGGGCGGGCGTTGACACCGACAGGCACACGTGGGCCACGACCGCCTACAGAGCTGGGCTCAACGATGGCTGGGGCGGGGCGGGCGGCGCGGGGGACGGCGGGGGTGCGTACGGCGGAGCGCTCGGCGTGTACGGCTCGCTCGGAGTGTACGGCTCGCGAAGAGCACAGGCGGGTTTTGTGGGAGCCGAAGGCGCGCTGCTCGATCAGGTCCGCTCGTCGCTGGCCACCGATTCCGCCTTGCGGTCTCTGCAGGCGGAGGTTCTGGGCGGCATCGTGTTTCTCCGCGGCACGTTGAGTGATCCGGCCGCGGGCGATCGGGCCCTCAACGCCACGAGGTCGATCCCCGGCGTGCGCGGCGTGATTCTGCGGGTCAGTAGGTGATCTTGACGACCACGGCGGTCATGTCGTCCGCGTGCGGCGCGTCGCCCTGAAACGCGGCGACGGCGTCGAAGATCGTTTCCGCCAGCTTCGCCGCAGGCAGCTCCCGGCTGCGCTGCACGATCTCGGACACGCGGCCGACACCGAAGTCCTCCCCTGTCGCGTTTTCAGCCTCGAAGATGCCGTCCGAGCAGAAGACGTACGTGTCACCCTTGACGAGCGGGAATGACACCTCGTCGTACGTCGTGCCTGGGAACGTGCCGAGGGGCAGACCCGTGGCATCGATCGCTCGGGCGCCGTCGGTCGTCGATCGAAGCGGATACGGCAGGCCCGAGTTGGCGAGCGTGACGATGCGGCGCTTCAAATCGAACGCCGCATAACAGAGCGTGCAGTAGTACGCCTCGAGCTGGCGTTCGTGAAGAATGGTGTTGATCGACGCCAGCACCGTGGCTGGACTCGAGGCGTCCGGCAGATACCGGCGCCGGAAGGTGCGGGATCGCACCAGCTCACCCGCCACGGCACCGTAGAGGGCCGCCGGAATGCCCTTGCCGGACACATCGCCCACGGCGATGACGAGGGTGTTGGCGTCGGGCACCAGGAAATCGTAGAGATCGCCCCCCAGCTCGCGCGCCGGCTCGAAGCGAGCCGCGACGTCGACGCCCTTCACTTTTTTCGGCAGTCCCGTGGGAAGCAGCGCCGCCTGGACGCGCTGGGCGAAGCGCAGCTCACGATCGAGCCGTTCTTCGTTGGCCAGAATCTCGTGATAGAGCCGCGCGTTCTCGATCGCCACCGCCGCGTGGCTGGCGAGCAGCGTCAGGATCTCCACGTGAGTCTTCGTGAACGCGTCGAGCTCCGGGCTTTCGAGGTCGAAGACGCCCACGCAGCGATCTTTCAGCAGCAGTGGAATCGCCAGCTCCGACCGCACATCCTCCACGACCTTCAGATAACGCGTATCCTTCGTCACGTCCGAGACCAGAACCGGCTCCTTGTGGAGCGCGGCATAGCCGACGATGCCCTCGCCGAGCTTGACTTTCGGCAGCGTGACCTTTTCGCCATACTGCAGGGCGAGCTTCATCTCCAGCTCGCCCGTGTCGCCGTCGAGCAGCAGAATGCCGAACGTGCGGTAATCGATCACGCGCTTCAGGAGTTGCGCGATGCGGCTGAGGAGCTCGTCCGGCTCCAGGATCGACGAGACCTCGCGGCCGATCTCGGCCAGCGTTTCGAGCGTCGCCCCGTACTCGCGCTCGCGCTCGAACAGTCGCGCGTTCTCGATGGCCACCGCGACGTGCGCCGCGAACTGACGCAGGACCGCCGCGTCGGTTTCGGTGAACTGCCCCATGTGACGGCTCAGCAGGTTCAGCGCGCCGATCGTCTTGCCCTTGCGGCGCATCGGGACGACGAGCTCGGCGTTCGAGCCCGGGACCGCCTCGACGTAGCGCGGGTCCTGATGCACGTCGTTCACGACAAGGGGCCGCTCTTCCGCGACCGCCGCGCCGACCAGCCCCTCGCCTACCTTGAGCCGGAGGCCGGTGCGGGACTCGGGATACCCCACGGAATAGGCGATCGACAGCTCGCCCCGTCGAGGATCGAGCAGGTAGACGGCGAAGGCCTGGAAGTCGGTGATGCGGGCGATGAGCTGTGGGATCTTCTGCAGCAGCTCGTCGAGATCCAGAACCGCCGTGACCTCTCGGCCGAGATCGAAAAGCGCTCTGAGCAGCTCGTGCTCGTCGGCCACGGCAGAGGTCGACGGTGACGCCAACGAACGATGATCGGTCATGAAGGGAATGAGAACCTACCGAGTGGCTTGATCAATCGAGTGCGTGCTTCAGATTATACTGTGTCGCCCTCGCAGCATGGAACACACGCTTCCCTTCGACTACGCGGCGATTGAGCGCATCCTCCCCCACCGCTACCCGTTTCTCCTGGTGGATCGGATCATCGAGTTCGAGCCGGACAAGCGCATCGTCGGCGTCAAGAACGTGTCGCTGAACGAGCGCTACCTCGCGCATCGTCCGGGACAACGCCCCGTGCTGCCCCCGACGATCCTGACCGAGGCGGTCGCGCAGGTCGGCGCGATCATGATCCTCGCGAAGCCGGAGAACCGCGAGAAGCTGATCTACTTCATGGGCATCGAGCGCGTCCGCTACCGGCGGCCGGTTCACCCCGGCGATGTCGTCGTCATCGAGGCGAGCGTGCGGCGTCTTCGGAGCCGCATGGGCATGCTGCGGGGTGTCGCGCGTGTCGAGGGCAGAATTGTCGTCGAGGGTCAGATGACGTTCGCGCTCGGGCCCCTGGCACCGCTCGATCCAAACAATCCAGCTCTGCAGGCCTGACTTCCACGGTACCTCGATTGCACTCGACCGGCGTGGCGACCTCGACCGGCAGGCGCGCCGAGGTCGTGAGGAGGACCGAAGATGCTGGAAACCATCGCTTCGCATGATACAGGGCACGATCGGCGCGCCCCAGAATGGTCTTCGTATCGAGCTCCCCCGGCGCCGCCGTGGTGACGCCGAAGCTCGCCGTGACGTTCAGGGTCTTCCCGCCCCACGGGATCTGAATCTCCGCGAGCTCGCGCCGGAGTGTCTCCGCCACGCGCTGCGCCCCATCGAGCGGTGTCTCGGGCAGCACGACCAGGAACTCCTCACCGCCGTACCGACACTTCAGATCGCTGGCCCGCAGCGCGTCGCGCATCCGCTGGCCGACCGCCGAAAGGACCGCGTCGCCGCACAGGTGGCCCCACGTGTCGTTGATCTTTTTGAAGTGGTCGATGTCGAACATGATGACCGACACCGGAAGCTGCGTGCGGCGCGCGCGGCGCAGGTCGCTTTCAGCCACTTCCATCCCGTGCGCCCGGTTGAAGCAGCCCGTGAGGAAGTCGCGCAGGCTGTTTTCCCGGACCTCGCGGAACAGGTCGGCGTTCTTGACCGAGAATGCCAGCATCGTCGCCACCGCCGCCAGCACGCGACGCTGCGCCTCGGGCAGTGGCTCGCCGACCTGAGACACGCCCAACACACCCATCGGCGTGTCGCCCGCCATCATCCGGAAGCAGGTGTCTGCCTCGAAGTCGACTCCGGTCTGATGGAGCTTTCCGCTCACCGCGGCCAGAGCGCGATCCGCCACCGCCTCGCGGGCGAGCTCCTCTTCCGGACTCTCGCTCGCTCCTCCGAGCAGCGACTCCCAGTGCCCGCTCTCGCGGACCATGACCCACGGCTGGCGGCCATCGAGCAAGTGAGGAAGATGCTGCAGCGTCACATCCCGAATGGCCTTCAGGTCGAGCGACCGGCCGAGGGCCTGGCCGAAGACGACCAGCCGTTCGAGCTCCTCCGCGCGTTCCCGCACCTGCCGCGCTTCGGCCGCGACCGTCTGCGCCTGTGCCTTACTCTCCTGCCATTTGGCCTGCTGGTGCAGCACGAACACCACGGAAAGAATGATCAGGGCGGGGATGAGCGAGAGCCCGTAGCTTTGCTCGATGTCCCGCGCGACCTGCAGCAGATACGTGAGCGGCTTCGAGAACACGACCACCAGGGCGAGCGAGAATCCCGCCAGCAGGAAGGCGTCGTCTCGACTGAAGAGCCGCATTCTCCGGCCTACGGATTTCATGGTGAGGGCAGTCGCTTGCACGGTGGGTGCGCTCTCCTGTGGACGCCGTGTGCGCCTTTGGCCGTGTTCCGGCTCAGGATCCCCGGCCGGCGCACAGTGCGACCGGCGCGAATCGCGGTTATTTAGGGCACCGCCGCGAGTTCGGCTTGCAGACCGCGCGCGGTCCCAGCTCTTCGGTGCCTACCGGCGAGCCGGACGTGCAAACAGAAGGCCCACGCCACGTGAATCTCAGTGATGATCTCGGACTGAACCGACCCCTCGTGTATGGGTGGGCACCGCCGGGCAAAAGCGTGTCTCCGACCGTCGAGCTGGGCGCTCAAACGGGTTCTGGGCGTCCGGTGCTAGACTGGAGCTCCGATGACCAAGAGACGGCGCCAGAGCCAAGAGCGGCCGCCTCCGCCCCCCGAGCGGCACGGGCCTTTGCCTCTCGTGGTTGGCGTCATGCTCATCGCGGGCGCCGTCGCCATCGCGCTCATCTTCCGTGGATCCAAAGAGCAGACCGTAGCACCGGCGACCATCGAGGCGCAGCCGGTGGCCTCGCTGCCGCAGCAACCCGTCGAGGTGGCGCCGCAGGCCCCGGCCATCCCGAGGGCCAGCGGCTGGCCCTCGGACTTGCCCCCGCTCCCGCTCATCCAGTTCCCACCTCCGCGGCCGCGTGAGGTCGTCCAAGCGGTGTATCAATTCGCGGTCCGCCACCCGGAGGTCCTCGACTACGTGCCGTGCTTCTGCGGGTGCGAGCACAGCGGGCACACAGCCAACACGGATTGCTTCGTCCGATCGCGTGAGGGAGGCCGGATCGCCTGGGATGATCACGGGATGACGTGAGCGATCTGTATCGATGTCGCGCGTGACGCGATGCAAATGCACACGTCGGGCGCTTCGGTCGCCGGCATCCGGAAGGCGATCGAGATCAAGTATCGTTCGAGCTTCCCGAACATGACGCCGACCCCGCCGGTTCCGACGCCGGGAACGTCGTAACCGAGAGCCGCTTATAATCCGGGCAGTGCCTCGCAGCACACCCCAGAATCCCATCTCCACGCCGGAGCAGCGGGCCGAGGCCTTCGCCCGCCTCTTCGAAGCCGTCCACGAGGGCGTGTACATCGGGGTCCTCGGCGCAAACGAGGACTGGACGCTCGCCGCAAATCCTCATCTGAAGCTGATCTTCGGCTCCACGATCGAGACGCCTGAACAGCAGATTCGGCCGTTCGAGGCGTCGCGCTTCTTCGATCCGCAGGCCAAGACGGCGTTCGTCGATCGTCTCAGACGCGACGCCTCGGTCACCGACTATCTGCTGCGGCTCCGGCGCGCCGACGGCGGCTCGGTGTGGGTCGAAGTGACGGCGCGGGCCGAGCCGCCGGCCGCCGACGCCACCATGCGGATTGAAGCGCTCGTCCGAGACGTCAGCGATCGCAAGAAGCTCGAAGATCAGGCGCGCGACCTGTATCACCAGCTGCTACAGGCCGAAAAGCTCGCGGCGCTCGGCCAGACGATCTCCGGCGTCGCCCACGAGCTGAACAACCCGCTGGCGACCATCCTGACGTGGGCCGAGCGGCTCTCGCGGCGCAGCGTCGATGACGGCACGAAGCGGGGGCTCGAAGCGATTCTGAGCGAGTCCGAACGCGCCGCCCGCATCGTCCGCAGCCTGCTGACGTTCGCGCGCAAGCGCCATACCACGCGGGCGATGGTCGATCTGAATCATGTCGTGCGCGAGACGCTCTCGCTGCGCGCCTACGAGCAGCGCGTCACGAATATCACCGTGATCGACGCCCTCGCGGCCGGTGTCCCGCAAGTCTTCGCCGACGCGCACCAGTTGCAGCAGGTGCTCCTCAACCTCGTCATCAACGCGGAGCAGGCGATGCTCTCGGCGAACGGCCGCGGCACGCTCGTCGTCCGCACCTGGCACGACCCCGAACGGCAGGTCGTCGTGCTGGAGGTGAACGACGACGGGCCCGGGGTCCCGGACGAGGTGCAGAGCAAGATCTTCGACCCCTTCTTCACGACCAAGGAAGTCGGGAAAGGCACGGGGCTGGGGCTGACGGTCGCGTACGCCATCGTGCAGGAGCACGGCGGCAGGCTGTGGCTCGAGTCGCGCCCGACCAAGGGCGCGTCGTTCTATGTGGAGCTGCCGGCGAGCGCCGGGAAGCTCAGGCAGACCGCGCCCCCGCAACAGGCCCAGCCCGTCGAACCGACCCGCGCCGCCAATGTCCTGGTAGTGGAGGACGAACCGGCGCTGGCGGCGGCCGTCGCGGAAGGCCTGACCGACGCCGGGTTCACAGTGGAT
>JACOUA010000221.1 GCA_016178075.1 Acidobacteriota bacterium | reverse complement strand
TGGCGAGATCGAGCGACGTAATGACGCGCGGATTCTCCTGCCAGTGGTTGATCCCGAACTGGTCACGGAGGGTCGCGCCCTTCAAGACGACAAAGGTCTCACCGAATTTTTCGTTCAGCTCACGCTGCCACTGGAACGTCAGGTTGGCCGGACAGACGATGAGAATCCGCTCCGCGAGGCCGCGGAGCTTCAACTCTTTGATGAGCAGGCCCGCCATGATCGTCTTGCCGGCGCCCGCATCGTCCGCCAGCAGGAACCGAACACGCGCAAGCTTGAGCAAGTACTCGTACACCGCTTCGAGCTGGTGGGGCAGGGGGTCAACACGCGAGATCGACAAACCGAAGTACGGGTCGTATTCGTACGCGATTCCCAAAGAATAGCTTTGCAGCCCAAGACGCAGCAGGTGCGCGTCCCCGGCGTAGGTGAACGCCTGCTCTATAGCCTTGAGCGTAGCCAACTCAGCGGTCGTCAAGGTGACGCTGCGGTATCGCTCGGAACTTACGCCGACGACGCCCACCACCCACATTGTGGGCCCGGTTGGGCGGACGGTTGCCACGCGCACCGGTTCGCTGAAGAGCGATCCGGTCAGGATCTGGCCTTCAACAGGGATGAGATCGTCAAGCTTGGGTTTCTGCATTTCTTCCGTTGGGCATGATTGCATCACGACAACGGGCTCGTCCAGCCTATCCTCGTGGTCGTACGCCCCTGTGCTGGCTCCCAACGAGCGCCCAGGTGTTTCTTCATTCTGAGTCTGTCACGCACGGCGCTTGACTCAGCCGGCACCTCCTCCTAGACTCGAACGACACGCATTCATTCGGTTTTCTCCAGCCCTACTCCCTGCGCTCACTTAATTCGTCGCGGCGCCCGCCTTCGGACGGGCCGTATCGCGTCCGGCTGAAGCCGGGCACCAGGTAGTGGGTCAGTTTGGTGCTCGCCCCGTTCGGCCGCGCGGAAAAACGCGCCTTCGGCATTGCGTTCAGCAATCCGCGCAGGTCAAGTTCTGACCTGCGCGGCAGTCTGGCCTGCGGCGCGTTTTTCCAGAACCGTTCTCGCGCAGCCTCAACGGGGGCTTCACACCAAACTGACCCACTACCGGGCACCACGACTGACGAAGGACACGGCTCGACTGATGACGAATCGGGTCTTCTTCTACGGCACGCTGATGACGGGATTCGACCGTCGTCGGCGGCTCGGCATCGATCACCGCCTGCGGTACGTCGGCCGGGGCTCGATCCAGGCTGCGCTCTTCGACCTCGGGATCTACCCCGCGGCGGTGCCCGATCCCGACGGGACAGTCTGGGGTGAGCTGTACGAGATGGTGGAGCCTGCCGACGTCCTGTCGGCCCTCGACAGCATCGAGGGGTACCGCTCCGACGAACCCGACGCCAGCCTCTACCTCCGCCGCGAAGCGCCCGTGACGCTCGAAGGCGGCGCGAGCGACACGGCGTGGGTCTATTTCTACAATGCGCCGCTCGGCCGAGCCGAGCGGATCCATTCCGGCGACTACCTCGCGCATCTCAAAGTGAAGTAGAGTCCGGCTTTATCGGACCCGCGTGCTTCGTGCCGCGGATTCAGAAGCTCGTCGCGTCAGTGTCCGAAGAGCGCCTCGCGGCGACTCTCGCCAACCGGGTCCACGACGTCAGACGGCCGCGAGCAGCGCTGAGAGCTGAGAGCTGAGAGCTGAGAGCTGAAAGCTAATTCCTCGAGAGGGCAGCCTTCGCGAGCGACTGTTCTTCCTGGTTGCGCTCGCTGAGGTACGACTGGATCTGCTGGCCTTCGTACTCTGTGGTGTAGGTGAGGACGGGAATGTCGGAGGTTTCTTCGTCGAGCTTCAGCATCGACAGGACCTGGAAGCCGTCCAGATCTTCGATCCGCACGCAGAGGATCACGAGATTCGGCTTCACGCGGCGGATTTGCGAGTACGCGCGGGCGTTCTGCTCCAGGAAGACGACGTCGTAATGGCCCGGTTCGAGCACCGACTCGAGCAGTTCGAGCACTTCGCTGGTGCCATTGACGATGACGACCTTCTTGAGGGTCTTCGCTGGAGTGACGCTCGCCATTTGCATCGTCTTCGCCTCCATGCGTGCTCTTCGCCATCTCAGTCATTCAAGATTCACGCCACAGCGCACACGAGAAACTGGCCGCTTTCTGGACGCTTTTTTCACACTGCCGCGAGAAACGCGAGGTCCCTGCCACCCAAACGGGGCAGCGTCTCTCGGCCTGCTAAATAGCTGCGTTCAGGTGGCTTCCGCCCCCGGCGCCCCGGCGGCAACTCATGCGCCGCCGAGACGAGGCTGTCCGAAGACCTGACGGACTGGCCGGGAAGAAGCGTCCGCGCCGGCAGAACGGTGCAACAAATGCTGTGGCGGATTCTTGCGGCTGGACGGGATTTTGAAGCACTCTTGATGTATGAGAATCACGACGAACGACGCGGTGACCACCTACGCGAACTACATCGATGGCGCATGGCTGCCCGCCGCCGGCGGCGACCTGTTCGAGAATCGCAATCCCGCCAACACCGACGAACTGATTGGACTCTTTCAGAAATCGACCCGCGCCGACGTCTCGGTGGCCGTGGAAGCCGCGGCCCGGGCGTACGAGAAATGGCGCCTGGTGCCCGCGCCGCGCCGCGGGGAGATCCTGTTTCGCGCGGCGCAGATCCTCGTCGAGCGCAAAGAAGCGCTGGCCCGGGATATGACCCGGGAAATGGGGAAGATCCTGGACGAAACGCGCGGCGACGTTCAGGAAGCGATCGACATGACCTATTTCATCGCCGGCGAGGGCCGGCGCCTCCACGGCCAGACCACGCCGTCGGAGTTGCGCGACAAGTTCGCGATGTCCGTCAGGCAGTCGATCGGGGTCTCGGCCATCATCACGCCCTGGAACTTCCCGATGGCGATCCCCTCCTGGAAGATCGTTCCCGCGCTCGTCTGCGGCAATACGGTCGTTTTCAAGCCGGCCACCTACACGCCGCTCTCGGCGCTCAACTTCGTGAAGGTGCTCGAGGAAGCCGGTGTGCCGCCAGGCGTCGTGAACTTCGTCACGGGCGGCGGCGAGGAGATTGGGAACGCGCTCCTCGAGCACCCGCAGGTGCGGGTCGTGTCGTTCACCGGCTCGACGGAGGTCGGCCGGCTCGTCTCCGAGCGCGGCGCCGGCAGCTTCAAGAAAGTTCATCTCGAGATGGGCGGCAAGAACGTCATCATGATTATGGATGACGCCAATCTCGAGCTCGCGGTCGAGGGATGCCTCTGGGGCGGATTCGGAACGACAGGACAACGCTGCACGGCCGCGAGCCGTGTGGTCGTCCACGAGAAGGTGTATCGCCGGTTCGTCGAGGCGTTCGTCAGTCGTGTGAGGGCCCTGAAGGTCGGCGACGGGCTCGATCCGGCGACCCAGATGGGCCCGTCCGTCAGCCAGGGCCAGCTCGAGACCGTGATACGTTACGTGAAGATCGGCAGCGACGAGGGCGCGAAGCTCGCCACGGGCGGACATCGACTGGACCACGGCCCGTTCAAGAATGGCTTCTTCCATGAACCTACGGTTTTTGTTGATGTGAATCGAGAGATGCGGATCGCGCGCGAGGAGGTTTTTGGTCCCGTTGTCGCCGTCATCCCATGCCGCTCCCTCGACGAGGCCGTCGCGATTGGGAACGACGTGATCTACGGGCTGTCGGCGTCGATTTATACGCAGGACGTCAACAAGGCGTTCCAGGCCATGCGCGACATGTACACCGGCGTGTTCTACGTCAACGCCCCCACCATCGGGGCCGAGGTCCACCTGCCCTTCGGGGGCACCAAGGCCACCGGTAACGGCCATCGCGAAGCCGGGACGGCCGCGCTGGACGTGTTCTCGGAATGGAAGTCGATCTACGTGGACTTCAGCGGCAGGCTCCAGCGCGCGCAGATCGACCCGGCGGACATCTAGCAGCTAGCTTTCATGCGGAGATCGGCGTGCGCATCGCGGTAATCCCGGGCGACGGCATCGGCAAGGACGTCACGGCCGAAGCGGTCAAAGTGATTCGAGTGGTCGGCGAGGTCTTCGGCCGACCTTTCGATCTCGAGCTGCTGCCGTACGGAGCCGACCACTATCTCGAGACCGGCATCAGCCTGCCGCCAAACGGGTCTGTGATGCTCAGGGACGAGTTCGACGCCATCTTTATCGGAGCGCTCGGCGATCCCCGCATCCCGGACATGCGGCACGCCCGCGACATCCTGCTCGGCATCCGGTTCGAGCTCGACCTCTACATCAACCATCGTCCCGTGAGGCTGCTGGACGCCCGACTCTGTCCGCTGAAGGACCGGGGACCGGCCGACGTGGACCTGGTGATCTTCCGCGAGAACACGGAAGGCCTCTACGTCGGGGTGGGCGGACGCTTCAAGCCTGGCACCGCGGACGAGATTGCCGTGCAGGAGGAGATCAACACGTACAAAGGGGTGCACCGGATCGTGAAGCACGCCTTCGACTACGCCCGCGCGCGCGGGCTGAAGCGGGTTTGTATGGCCGACAAGAGCAACGCCATGACCCACGGCCACGCGCTCTGGCAGCGCGTGTTCGAGGAGCTGACGCCCGGCTACGCCGAACTCGAGGCGACCCACCTGTTCATCGACGCGCTCGCGATGCAGATGATCAAGAACCCCGCCCAGTTCGACGTGATTGTGACGAACAACATGTTCGGCGACATCATCACCGACCTCGGGGCGCAGCTGCAGGGAGGCCTCGGCATGGCGGCGTCCGGCAACCTGCATCCGGGCCGGACATCGATGTTCGAGCCGGTACACGGAAGCGCGCCGAAGTACGCGGGCAGGAACGTCGCAAACCCGATGGGCGCAATACTGTCGGCCGCGTTGATGCTCGAGCACCTCGGCCTGCACGACGAGGCGGCCGCCATCGAAACCGCCGTGCGCCAGGCCGTGGTCAGTCACAACGGGCCCGCCGAGATCGGCGGGTCGCTCGGCACGCGCGAGACTGGTGATTACATCGTAGGACGGCTGATGGCTCCCATGAACCATAAGCCATGAACCATAAGCCATGAGCCCTAAGCCTGTTTTTATTGTCGGCGGCGCCCGAACGCCGATGGCCGAGTACGCGGGCGCGTTCAAAGACATCTCGGCGCTCGAGCTCGGCGCCGTTGCGAGCCGCGCGGCGTTCGAGCGCACGGGCGTGCGTCCGGAGTGGATCGACCACGCGGTCTTCGGCAACGTGCTCCAGACCAGCGCGGACGCGATCTATGGCGCGCGTCACGTGGCCCTCAAAGCCGGCGTGCCGGTGGAGGTGCCCGCCCTCACGGTGAATCGGCTGTGTGGCTCGGGCCTGCAGGCGGCCGTCGAGGCCGCGCACCTGATCCAGCTCGGGGAATGCGATCTCGTCCTGAGCGGCGGGATCGAGAACATGACGCAGGCGCCCCATGTGATCCGCGGTCTGCGCTCGGGGCTCAAGCTCGGTCAAGGCAAGCTCGAAGACGCGCTCTGGGAAGCGCTGCTCGATACTCACTGCGGCTGCACGATGGCCGCCACCGCCGAGAACTGCGCGGTCAAGTACGGGATCTCACGGCAGGCCCAGGACGAATTCGCCGTCCGGAGTCAGCAGCTCGCCGATGCCGCCTGGCGCGACGGGCGCCTGGCCGAGGAGGTCGTTGCTGTCGAGGTCAGGACGCGCAAAGGCAACCAGGCCGTCTCGAAGGACGACCATCCGCGCCCCGAGACGACCATCGAGATCCTGGCGACGCTGCCTCCGGCCTTCAGCAAGAACGGGTGTGTGACGGCTGGAAACGCGAGCGGCGTCGTCGATGGGGGAGCCGCGCTGATTCTCGCGTCGCCCGAGGCGGTCGCGACGCGCGGGCTGAAGCCGATTGGGAAGCTGACGGCATGGGCGATCGTTGGTGTCGAGCCCGCGCTGATGGGAATGGGTCCGGCGCCCGCGACCCGCAAGGTCCTGCAGCGCGCCGGCCTGACGTTGGACGATGTCGATCTCATCGAGGTGAACGAAGCCTTCGCCGCGCAGTATCTCGCGGTCGAGAAGGAGCTCGGGCTCGACCGCCAGAAGGTCAACGTCAACGGCGGGGCGATCGCCCTCGGGCATCCTCTGGGCATGACCGGCACCCGCCTGCTCCTGACGCTCCTGCTCGAACTGCGGAGGCGCGGGGGCCGCCGTGGTCTGGCCACCGCCTGCATCGGCGGAGGCCAGGGGATCGCGGCCATCGTGGAGACTGTGTAGAAGCGGTTTCATAACCGGCGCGGGTCCTGTCCGAGGCCAGCCGAAAAACATGACCACGGCTGACGGCCTTGCGCGCCCGTGGGCGCCCAGGGCACCCCAACGCGGCTGCCGCGTTGGGGACCCCGCCGGCCTCGGCCACCCGCAGTGTTATGA
>JACOUA010000220.1 GCA_016178075.1 Acidobacteriota bacterium | reverse complement strand
CGCGTCCTCGGTCGAGAGGCCGCGCTGCCGGCAGTAGAAGATCTGGTCCTCGCCGATCTTCGACGTCGACGCCTCGTGCTCGACGCGCGCGGAGGTGTTCCGAATCTCGAGATACGGGAAGGTGTGGGCGCCGCACTTGTCGCCGATGAGCAGCGAGTCGCACTGCGAGTAGTTCCGCGCCTGCTGCGCCGGCTTCCCGATCTTGACCATCCCTCGATACGTGTTCTGGCCGTGGCCCGCCGAAATCCCCTTCGACACGATGGTGCTGCGGGTGTTCTTCCCCAGATGAATCATCTTCGTGCCGGTATCGGCCTGCTGCCAGTTGTTCGTCGTCGCCACCGAGTAGAACTCACCCACCGAGTTGTCGCCCTGCAGGATGCAGCCCGGATACTTCCACGTGATGGCCGATCCGGTCTCGACCTGCGTCCAGGTGATCTTGGAGTTCACGCCCTGCGCCCGGCCGCGCTTGGTCACGAAGTTGTAAATGCCGCCCTTGCCCTGCTTGTCACCCGGATACCAGTTCTGGATGGTCGAGTACTTGATCGTCGCGTTGTCGAGCGCGACCAGCTCGACAACGGCGGCGTGAAGCTGGTTCTCGTCGCGCATCGGCGCCGTGCAGCCTTCCAGGTAGCTCACATACGAGCCCTCGTCCGCCACGATGAGCGTCCGCTCGAACTGCCCCGTATTCTGCGCGTTGATCCGGAAGTACGTGGACAACTCCATCGGGCACCGCACGCCCTTCGGAATGTAGGCGAACGACCCGTCGCTGAAGACGGCCGAGTTGAGCGAAGCGAAGAAGTTGTCCGAGTACGGCACGACCGATCCGAGATACTTCTTCACGAGTTCGGGGTGCTCCAGCACCGCTTCCGAAAACGAGCAAAAAATGATGCCCAGCTCGGCCAGTTTCGACCTGAAGGTCGTCGCGACCGAGACGCTGTCGAAGACAGCATCGACCGCGACGCCGGCCAGCAGCTTCTGCTCCTCGAGCGGGATGCCGAGCTTCTCGAACGTCGACCGAACCTCGGGATCGACCTCGTCCAGACTGTTCAGCGCCGGCCGCTTCTTCGGGGCCGAGTAGTACACGATGTCCTGGTAGTCGATCGTCGGGTACTTGACGTTGGCCCAGGTCGGCTCCGTCATGCCGAGCCAGATGCGGTACGCCTTGAGCCGCCAGTCGAGCAGCCACTCCGGCTCGTGCTTCTTCGCCGAGATCAGCCGGATCGTGTCCTCGCTCAGCCCCTTCGGCACCGTCTCGGTCTCGATGTCGGTGTAGAAGCCGTACTTGTACTCGCGGTTCGCGAGCTGTTCGATGGTCTGGGTTGCAGTTGACATAACAACCTTGTCGGGATCAGGGGTCAGGGGCCCCTTCACGAAACACTAAACGAGTGGCCGCAGCCGCACGTGCTCTTCGCGTGCGGGTTGTTGAACACGAAACCGCGGCTGATGAGATTCATGTCGTGTCGAGGATCCGCAGGCTGCGGGGATCGACGAAGATCCTCGCCCCGCGGGCCCCTTCGAACACGTGATCGCCGTCCCGCGGGGTCTGCTCCCACGCGAACGTGTATTCGAAGCCGGAGCAGCCGCCGGCCTTCACGCCCACCCGCAGGCCGCCGCCAATCAGGTTGTGCTTCGTCAGCAGCTTCTCAATTTGCGCCGATGCGTTCTCGGTCAATTGGATCATGTCACTTCCCACGATCACCACAGAGCTCACAGAGCACACACAGAAAACTAGAGTTCTTCTTCTCCGTGGTCTCGGTGCTCTCGGTGGTGAGCATCGTTTAGCTCTCGATCGCCAGCGATTCTCGCTTCGACCGGACGTGGACGGCGAGCGGCGCGGGCATGGCACCGACCTCATCCGCCAGATCCGCAATGCTGCTCTCGCTGAGGGTGCTCACGATGCGGTTCTTGATGCGCCACAGCGGATCGCGTACGTTGCACCGGGAGTACTGATCGCAGCTCTCGTCACCTTCCGAACAGGCGGTCATTCGGAGCGGGCCGTCGATCGCCTCGATGACCTGGGCGATCGAGACGCTGGCCGCCGGCCGGGAAAGCTGGTAGCCGCCGTGAATCCCTTGCTGAGATGTCAGCAGCCCCGCCCGAGCCAGCCGCTGCAGCACCTTGGCCAGGAGCTCGACCGGAATGTCGTACGCCTGGGCGATCTCCCGCGTACTGGCCGCCCGGTCGGGCTCCCTCGCGGCCAGATGCTTCATCGCCATCAACGCGTAATCAGCCCGTTTTGAAAGCCTCAACATTCAAGAAACTCGCAGGGATAGGGGGTCAGGGATCAGGGACCGGAAAAGACTTGCGGTTGCACTGACGTGCGGGCCGTCTCCGAATCCCCGACCGCTTTAGTCGTATTTTAGCAGCTATGGGAAACCCGGATCAAGTTGGTCGGAGTTTAGAGTAAGGGCTGCCGCTCGCGCATCTGGAGGGCACGTACTCAGACCCGTCTTTAAGGGCGAAGCGCGTCGACGGGGTCTAATCGCGCGGCGAGGCACGCGGGGTAGGTTCCGAACACCAGACCCGTCGCGCTCGCGAGCGCCAAGGCCAGCGCGATGCCGCGCACCGAGAGGGCGACCGGCCAGCCTGCGGCGATCGCCACGGCCCAGGCGAATGCGGCTCCGAGCATGAGCCCTGCGACCCCGCCGGCGCCGCACAGGAGCGACGACTCCATGGCAAACTGCAGGACAATGTCGCACCGGCGGGCGCCGCAGGCGCGGCGGACGCCAATCTCCTGCGTCCGCTCGGCAACGCTCGCGAGCATGATGTTCATAACGCCGATTCCGCTGATGAGAAGCGTCAGGGCTCCAACGGCCAGCAGCACGGCGTTGAACGTCCGCTGCGCGCGCAAGCGGGCTCGCAGCAGCTCCCGGGGCACGACAATCTCGTACGCCTTGGCCGCCCCGGGCACCTGCGGATGACGCCGATCGAGTAGCCGCCCCGCCGCCTCCCCGGCGCGCTCCACGTCGTGACCGCCAGCCACCCTGAGCACGATCTCCGCGACGCGGTCGACCGAATCGGCCACGCCAAGCGGCACGTCGAGCGCGCCTAGCGGGACGATCACGCAGCGATCGATTGCCTCGGCACCGACCAGCGCCGCGCCGCGGTCAGTGGACCGCAGCACACCAATCACGCGATACCACTCCCCTGCCGCGTACACGCGGTCGCCCAACGGATCGGCGGACCCGTACAGCACGCGCGCAAGATCGGCGCCCAGGAGGGCCACACGCCGGCGCTCTTCTTGATCGCGCTCGACGAGCCATCGACCGGCGCGCACTCGGGCGTCTGCAACGTGAATCCACTCCCGCGTCACGCCTGCCACCGCGGCTGGCGCGCGCCGGGTGCCCGTACGAATCTCGGATCGGGACGTCCGCAAGGCGCCGACAGCAACGGCCTCATGAACCGCCTGCCCGAGACTGACAGCGTCCGCGAGGCGAAGTTCCGGCGCGTGCTCGGCTCCTAGCCCAGCCCTCTGACCTTTGGCTGCCCGCACGATCACGTTGTCGATCCCCAGCGACGCGATTTCTTCCAGCGCGCGGCGCCGGCCGCCCTCGCCGACGGCGAGCGCGGTCATGACGGTCGCGACGCCGAACACAACGCCGATGGCTGACACGCCGAACACCGCCTCGAGCGGCACGAGCAACGCCCTCTCGAGTGCGGCGACCTCGATTTCGACGCGCGCCGTCATGCCCGTGCGGAGCTTGGGATCGATGGCCAGCAGTCTGACCGTCACCGGGAAGTACTTCGTCCCGGCGCGAGTCGGGTCCTCCTGAGCGAGGGCGCCGACGAGCGCGACCGACGCCGGGAGCCGCAGATCCGGATAGGCGTCCACCGTCACGATCACGCGCTGGCCCGTCGTCACCTTGTGGAGGTCGACCTCACGAACCCGCGTCTCGACGATGAGCTGGCTGGAATCGGGCACGGCGATCAGCGGCTGGTTGGCCCAGACTTCGTCGCCGACCTGTGGCTTGCGGCGCTCGCTTCCAAAGAACAGATCACGATAGACGACCAGCCCAGGGTTCTGTGCGGTGATCGTCGTCCGGGCCATCTGGTCGCGAACGATCACGATCCGCGCCAGCGTTTCGTCCAGGCGGCTCTGGATCACCGCGACGGTCGCCTGGCGTTGGGCCAGGCGCGCGCCCGCGCTCTCCCGCGCCCGCGCGACGCCTTCTCGCGCGTCGTTGACGCCGGCCTGCGTGCGTCCCAGCGCGGCCGGCCGTTCGAATCGGATCAACGCCTCCAGCTTGAGCGCCGTCAGCCGTTCCTGCTCTTCCGCGCGACGCCAGGCCTGCTCGGCGCGATCGAGCTCAGCGCGCGTGATGAACCCCTCGGCGAGCAGCGGCTTCATGTCTTCGTACGCCGTGCGCGTGCGCTGCACCTCGCGGCGCGCTTCGCCCAGGGTCGACTCGGCCTGCGCCACGTCGAGTTTCCCTTTGCCGTCCTGCTCGTTCGCCAGGTCCCGTTCCGCGAATTGCACCTGCTGCTGCGCAGTCGTCAGGTCGGCTGCCGCTTGCAGACCTTCGAGCCGCAGCTCTTCGCGCGCCCGAAGCCGCTCGGCCTCGAGCTGGCGGCGCAGCGCCTCCTCTTTGTCGAACGTCTGTCTGAGGGCTGAATCGTCAAACCGCGCGAGGAGATCACCCCCGGCCACCGAGGTGGCCTCGGGCACCAGCTCGACGATCTTCCACTGTCCCCCGAGCGGGGCCGTGTACAACGTCAGACGCGCGGCCGTCAGCGTGCCCGTCTCGACGATGGTATCGACGAAGGGTCCTTCGCGCACGGTGACGGTGGTCAGGTCGCTCTGGCCGTCGCGCGAGACGAGCGTGGTCACCGCGAGGCCGAGCGCGAACACCACACCGACCGACGCCGTCCCGATCTCGCGCGGCCGCTCCCGCACGACTCTTGCGAGCTGACGCGCGCGCGCCGAGCAGGCTTGAAGGCCTGCTCCACCACCTGCACCCACGGCGTGGTTCATCGCAGAAACTCGTTGGGATCGAGCGTCCCCGTCACGCGACGGAGGGCCAGCGCCGCCATCGCGCGATCCACCTGCGCGGCAATCAGGGCCGCGCGCGCCTGAAAGGCGTTGTTCTCGGCGTCGATGACGTCGAAGTTGCCCGCCAGGCCGCGCTCATAACGCAGCTGCGCGAAGAG
Organism: Acidobacteriota bacterium; assembly: GCA_016178075.1. Lineage (GTDB taxonomy): Bacteria > Acidobacteriota > Vicinamibacteria > Vicinamibacterales > JACQTH01 > JACQTH01. The sequence goes on along the minus strand of JACOUA010000220.1, from coordinate 37,408 downwards.
GAGCTGCCGCTCCGCCAGCTCGAGCGCCTTCTCCTGAATCGCGATCGTCTCGGCCGCACGCTGCCACCCGCGCTGCACTTGGCGGACCTCGGCGGCAATGCGACGTTCGACATCGTCGGCGGCCTGTTCGGCGCCCCGTACCGAGATCGCGGCGCTCGCGACCGCCGCGCCTTCCGTCGCTCGATCGACCGCGTAGCTGGAACCCACCCAGAAGCGCCAGCCGTTGAACAGGCGCGCGAACGGATCGCCCTCCGCGAAGCCGAGGCCGCGTCGGGAATAGCCAACATTGAGCGTGACGTCCGGGAGCAGGTTCCACCGCGCGACGGTCATCGCGCGCCGGGCATCGGCAATTCGCTCGCGCGCCTCACGCACCTCGAACCGGGCATGCAACGCCGCGGCCACAAGCGTGTCGACCGACTCTGACGTCCGGCTCAAGCGGGATGCTACGACTGTGGCAGCGCCGCTCGCGGCGTCCACCCACAACTCGACCTCTGTCGGAGCGACCGGCGCCAGCCGGACATCGCTGATCGCGTGCTCGAACTCGAGCGGATCGTCCGCAGCAATTTGCAGCGGCGCCTCGAGCGGTCGGCCAAGCAGCGTCTTGAGCTGATCGGCGGCGCTGGCGAGCGCCTCGCGCTGGAGCGCCAGAGTCGCCTGGGCCTGCGACGCCAGCAGGTCGGCGCGCAGCACATCGAGCTGTGTCGCCAGACCGACCTTCGCGCGCGCCTCCGAGGCCGCGCGCAGCTTGGTCGCACGTTCCAGCGCACGCTCGCCTGCGTCGACCAGCCGCTGCTCGCGGACGATAGCGAAGTATGCCTGAGCGACGCGGACGACGAGCTGCTGCCGCGCCTCGGCGAAGGATCGGTCGGCGCTCTCGACGGCGCGCCGCGCGCTTTTGAGATCCGCCGTCGCCGCTGGTCCGAAGCCTCGCAGCAGCGGCTGCGAGATCCCGACGCTGTATCCAGCGTCGCGAAACTCGGTGGCCCCCACGTTGGACCACAGCGAGCTCGCCTCGACCAAGAGCCTGGCGCCCGTCGAGATCCGCTTCGAGACATTTACGCCGAACTGTTGCCGTCCGAATCCTCCGGGATCGGTGCCGCCCGCGAAGGTCGGGGCGATCTTGAGCCCGAACCGCGACGACGCAAGCTCCTGTTGAATCTCGGCCAGGTCGGCCGCATCACGCTGCGGCTGCAGATGAGGGCTACGCGCGAGCGCTTCCGCGATGGCGGCCCGAACCGTCATCGGGGCTTGCACGCGAACGGATCCCGTTTGGTCCGCCGGCAGAGCGGCGGGCGTCAGCAAGACACCAGTCACGACGGCGACAACCAGGCGAAGCATGAGTCGAGAAACCGAAACGTCTCCTATCCCCATGAACGGACACGAGCGACGAGGCCGTGCCGCGAGCGCCCTTTGACCGGGCTTATGGACGGGCCCCTTCGAGCGCCGTCGCCTCGTCGAGTACTTGCCGGATATCCCGCCAGCAGTTTGGCGCTGCGGCACGCAACTGCTGCTCCATCGACGGGGTCCAGTACTGCTTCGAACGCTCCGCGTTCTCCTTGGTCCGAGTGACGAACTTCTCGGTGAACTCCTGAGCGCCCCACTGCTCGACCTTCGTCCAGACGGCCCACTGGCGGACGAACTCTGCATACGTCCGAGGGTTGCTGTCGGGACGCAAGCGGCCCGGACCTCGATCCCTCGGCACCGAACGGCGGCATTTCGTCCGGGGCGGAAGTGGTACACGTCGAGCGGCAGGCGCTGCCTGGGCGATCAGCAGACACATCACCCCCACCGACGCCGCGGCTCGAAAAGCCACCACGAGTCGCATAGCCCTTCCTCGCGCTACCGTGCCATGCCGGGGAGCGTGGTGCTCCACATCCGTTCGTGAGCCTCGTCGAGCACGGCGCGAATGTCACGCCAGCGGTTGGGCGCCGCCTCGCGAACACGATCCTCCAGGGCCCGAGTCCACGTCTGCTTCAACTGCCGCGCGGTCTCATGCGTGCGCGCGACGAACTTCTCGACGAACGTCGTTTCGTCCCAGCCCGCGAGGTGGGTCCACAACGCCCACTGTTTGACCGCATGGTGATACGCGGCAGGGTTGCTGTCCGGATGCAGGCGTCCGGTCCGCGCCAGAAAACGCCCCGCTCCGAGGACCTGACGCGCGGTCTGGAACTGCTGCTGCATGGCCGGTTCGGCGATGCGGTACAGCGCGCCGGCCACCGGGACCTGCTTCTCAAACTCAAGGCAGTACCCGTTCAGCGACTCCGTCTGCATCGGAGCGCCAGCGCGCGCGGCTCGTGTTCTGGTGGATGCGCCGTCAAGCGCTTGCACGACGAGGCCGTCCGGAATCGTCACGATCGGCGACGACCCGCCCTGACCGCGGGCCTCCATGCGAAAAGCCGGGCCGCTCGCCACGCCCGCCGCAATGAGCGAGACGGTCACGTCGCCGGGCGCCTGGGCGACCGCCGCACCTGCACGGCTCGCACGCATGCGCGCGCCCGGCCACATTCGTCGCGCGGGCGTGGGGTACGCGTCACCGCTCCAGGACCATCCGAGCGAGGTCGAGGCGAGGCGCCGGAACCCAATTGCGGGCGGCGTGACCGTCGGCTCGCTTCTGTTGCGCGCGACGGCATCCGGATCGCTGCCTTCCATCACGAAAGCCTGAAAGGAATAGTTGACAGCGACGCCAGCGGGGCGCGGAAGCTCCAGAAGGGAGACCTTGGCGCGGCCCGTCCCCGTACGCGGTCGCGGGCTCGTTTTGGGCGTGTCCGCCCGCTCGCCGGCGGGCAGCGCGTCGCGGGTTCCACACATGCAGTACTCCCCCACCCTCTCGGCTTGATGGACTCGAGACACCTTCGTCGCCTCGGCGATCGTCAAGGAGATTCCCCTTGGGTCGCCAACCTCTTGCCGTCCGCCCTGGACGACTCGAAACAGGTGGCCGGTGATGGTGAATCCGACAGTGTAGAACGCATAGTCTCGTATCCGTTGCCAACACTGACCCGTCACGTGATCCATCGTGACCGTCACCGGCCGTCTGGCCCACTGTCGAAACTGTTCGAGGCGATTGGCCTCGGGCCTAGGCACAACATTCTTCGACACCTGCGGCGTCCTCGCCGTTCCGGCAATCAGTGCTGCGATCGCGTCATCGTAGATATCTCGGTTCAGAGGGCGAACCTGGCCGGGCACCGTTGCGCTGTGCAGACGATCCGGACCGCCGTGGTCCGGATCGCATGTCGAGTTGCAGGGTCGAGCAGTCAGGCTGTGTACGCACAGTCCACACTTGAGCTGAAGCAGGCCCGCACTCCCCCCAAGCCGCAGCTCGTATTCGACCATCAACTGAAACTGCACGCCTTCCCACGAAAACTCGCTAAGGACCTGGCCGTCAGGCGGGAAGCCCAGCGCCTCTCGCGACAACGGGAGCGGGTCTGGTGCCTGCGACCCCGTCCCAGGCGGGCCCTGCGGCGTCGGATCAGGCGGGTCCTGGGCGCTCACGCGCGCCTTCCCGGCCGAGCCTCCGGGCGCCGCGAGCAGCCCGGTCAGAAGAAAAAGGGCGGCGATCCGACTCCGGTGTTCACGCTTCATTGGTTGCGTCCCTCGGCGGCAGCGGCTCGCTGCATCAGCTGACCCGCTTCGCCCACCACGCGGGCGGCCGATCAACGTCGATTCCCAGGCACGACTTCCACGAAGTCAAACTGGGCGGCCACCTCCGCCTGCTTCTGCCCGTAGGCGTCGATCGATTGCTCGCTATTGGCGGCCGCCAGCGAGAGCTTGCCTTCGCCGACAGGTGGCACCAGGTGGTCGCCGATCTTGTGCCATTGGGCGCCGTCCATGCTGAACGAGCCAGTGAAGGTACGCCCTCGCTTCTCCAACCGAAGCCAGATGGTCTCCGGATCCCTACGCCCCCCGACGAAGTCGATTGATGAGGGATCCTTCTCGCGCCCGAGCCTTCGAGGCCCGAACTCAAGGGTGTTCGCCTCACTGGCGATCTCTTTGTTGAAAACCGCCTTCCGCCAGAGGTTCATGCCGTGCGGTTTCGCCCAATACGCCACCCTGAGGTAGTTGTCGCGATCGACGTAGTCCATGATGCCGGCCCAGTTCCCCTGGGATCTCAGGGGGATGGCCAGCTTTGTCGTCATGGTGTAGTCGGCCGGCAGCACTCGATCGAGGATGATCTGATTCCGCAGCGTGTCCTGTTTCTGGGCGATACTTCCTCGCTGGGTCACGATGACGAGCTTGCCGGCATCCAGGAACCAGCGCTTCTTATCCTCTTTCAGGATCTTCCAGACCGACCCCAGGCTGGCGCCATCGAACTCCTCACGGAATGTTTCGATCGGAGCGGTTGGGGCCTGGGCTTCACGTGCCGCGGTCGCAGACCACAGGAACACCGCCGCACAACCAGCGACGAGTCCCGTACAAGACCGTTGAATGAGGGACATCGGTTTCCTCCTTCGGTCCCATCCGATCCCTACCGGATCAATGGCGCCACGCCCTCGATCGCGCGCGCCTCGTCGAGCACCGCGGTGATGTCGCGCCAGCGGTTTGGCACCGACGCGCGCAGCTGCTCCTCCATTCCTCTGGTCCACGGCTGCTTCACTTGGCGCGCGTTTTCCTTCGTCCGGGCCACGAAGTGCTCGGTGAACGCCTGCACGTCCCACTTCTCGAGCCGCGTCCAGACTGCCCACTGCTTGATCGCGTCCACATAGGCGCGCGGATCGCTGTCGGGCCGCAGTCGGCCGGCCCCGGCGAGCCGTCGCCCCGCCCGCAGAACGGCGCGCAACGATTGGAACTGCTGCTGCACTTGGGGCGGCGCGAGACGAAACAGCATCCCCGAGACCGGCGGCGGTTTCGCGAAGTCGAGACAGTAGCCGAGGACCGGGTGCCGGTCGATAGTGGCGCCGCTTCGCGCAGCCACGGGCTGCGTGGCGCCCACCTTGATCGGCTCGACGACGACACCGTCGGGTGCCACCAGATGGGCCGGCTCGCCCGACCGATTGAGCACGTGCAGATCGAACACCTCGCCGCTCGCGCGGCCGGTCGCGACCAGAGACGCGCGAATCGACTCGGCGTCCTGCGGAGGTGGCGAGGGGATCCACGCCAGCGATGCGACCGTCGTCGGGATCGGACGACGAGCCGCATCGACGTAGGTCCAGGCAACCGGACCGGTGCGCAGCCAGCTTCCGGTCATAGCCGCTTCCAGGTTGGGCCAAAGCCCGGCCAAGTCGCCACGCCACAGGCGCCGATGCTGACCTGCGACGTCCGTGCGGGCGCCGACCTCGAGGCGTTCAGCCACGAGACGTTGCACGGCGGTGGTCGGCGGGGCATTGGTCAGAGTGATCGGTACGAAACCCGAGTCGGTCACCAGCGAAAGCCCCGGTTCGATCGCGCTGAGCTCGTCATCCTCAACAGGCGCGCTCTTGTCGCGCCGGCCGGGCGGAGGCGCGTCGCTCGGCCTCACCGCGTCCTCGCGCGGCCCTCCAGCACACCGGCAGTTGAGTGTGGACGTCCCGGTCAGGTCGGCCGGCGGCTCGAGAACGGTGGCTCGCCCGAGGAACTCCCGGTGCCTCTCGTCCCGCACCTCTCGCGGTCGTCGACGCTCGGTTTCCTGGCCGCCCTCCATCCGCAGAAAGTGCCTGCGGAAATGGCCGGTCGCCGTAAACGTGTAGATGAAGTACGGCAGGAACAGCTCGCGTGATGAGCAGGACTCGGCGTGAGGCATTTCTGCCGTAACCGATTCCTCGGCCCACGCGTCGAAGCGTCGAACCAGGTCCCAGATCGGACTCTCACGATCGAAGCGAAGCGGTGCATCGCCAAGCCGGACAGAAGCAGGACCCTGATCCCGAAAGACCCCGCGCTGCATTCGCTCCAGAGCCCCGTCAGACTCGAACGTGTGCCGACCGGCGTGATTTCCCTCATCGCAGGGCGCCGGTCCGGCACGAGCGATGTTCTCGCCACGGTCTTGACTGCCCGGCCTGTTGTCGCACTCTGGATGGGGGCGCGGAAAATCGTTCCGGCAGCGGTATTCGCAGCGGAGCTGTTGCGGGAAGGCGAGCGGATGCGTCGTTCGCTGCACTTCGTACTCCACCCAGTACTCCAGCCTTTCGTAATCGGTTGACACCACGCCTCGACGAGGCTCCCGATTTTGTTGAACATTGAGTCTGTCAGACCAGATCGACTCAACCGTGCCGCTTTCCGCAAACGGAAGAGGCGAGTGCGGCAGGCGGCGGGCTTCAGTGCCCAACATGGCCAGCATGAACAGCAGGCCGGCCACACGCCACGACCCATTCGCTTGACGGACGCACATGGCTCGTCCTCCCCTGCGTTCTCTTTTTCGCCACCGCGGTCGGACCACGCGCTGCACTATGGCGCTTTGCGTGCTATCGCCGCTGTCCTGATACGTCGTAGACGATGGGCCGCCCGCCCGGCAGCTCGCCGCCGGTGCCCATCGTGTAGTCGCCGCGGAGCTGCCCCGCCGTCGTGAGCGTTCCCTCGAAGCGCACGCCGACGTTCGGGCGATCCGCCACTGTCCCCCGACCGGTCATGCTGAACGCTCCGGTCGTCGCGTTGAACGTGCCGGCCACCGTTACCCAGGGCGCCGGTCCGGTGCACGTGATCGTCGAGCCGCTCACGGTGCACTGGATCTGAGTGACGCGATCCAGCCGAATGAATTGGTGATGGCCGTCCGGATCGGTCCGAACGACGATGTTGACGGTGAAGGTGCCGCTCGGGTTAGGAGGAGAAGGAGGCGGTGGCGGAGGCGGCGGCGGTGGTGGTGGTGGTGCCGGAGTTGGGGACGGTGGAGTTGGCGGCACCGAGGGCGGCGTCGTGGCGATTGGCGGGTTGCCGGACGGCCCCGGGCTGTCCGATCCTCCACCCGCACCCACCGCCACGGCGACTGCGGCCGCGGCGCCAGCACCAAGCCCGATCTTGACTCCCGTCGAGAGACCACCGGTGTTCATCGTGCCGTCGCGAACGTTCACGCGAATCCGCCGGGTGCGCCCCAACAAGAACACTCCGAGCGGCTTGCGATCGCATTGCCTGTACTCGTCGGGCACATCAACGCCTTGCGCCCGCAGGAGCAGCGCGGTCCTGCCGTCAGGACACCGGACGAGATCGGCCTGCACCCGCACCTTCGGGATGTTGGCGAGATCGAGCACGGATAGGACCTCGCCACCGCTGTTCGTCGTGGCTGATCCAATCTTGGTCGTGTTCATCAGGATGTCGACCACAGTGCCCGGCGGTGCGTTTGCGATCGCCACCGTGAGCGAGTCGGCGCCTTGGGCAGAGGGTGATACGCCGCCAAACAGGGCAGCGAGTACGCCTGCGATTCCTATCCAGACCATCCGCCGCACAGTGCCTCCCTCATCGCGTCAAAGCCCCACGTCATGGATATTGGTTCCGTTATTCATCACTCAGTAAGGAGCGCACGCACACGACCAGTGCGCCGGCGCCGTCAAAGGTGAAATGGATGCGCCGCGAGTTTGCCCATCGACGAATCGCGCGGACAGGTACGCCCCGCAACGTGGCGGCCTGTTCCGCCGAGACCATCGGCGCCCCCGTTCCGCATTCGGAGCACCACGACACCGGTGTGGCCGTGCCGCCGAGCACCAGGCGCTCAACCTCGACGGTGATCCGTCGTCTCCGCGTGATCCCCGTCCTCCGCGTGATGTTCATGCGCCCTCTTTCATGGCTGGCCGCGACCTGTCGGTCAACGCCAGCGCCTGGAGCCGGCCACGGCCGACCGTGGACTTGTGGCACTCTCGCGGTGGCGATACACTGACCCCGTTCCAGAGTACCGCCGCCAGGAGACTCGCCCGACGTCGTAGGTTGTAGTCGGACGCGGCGAAGGTGTCTTGAAAAAACCCTGAGAGATTTCTGAGAACTCCCTGAAAACCGCGATGAGCGGCCCGTCCTCCTACGAGTTCGGCCCGTTTCGAGTCGATACGGTCGAGCGGCTCTTGTTGCGCGACGGCCAACCGGTGCCCCTCACACCGAAGGCATTCGAGACCCTCCTGGCACTGGTGCGACATCACGGCCACGCGGTCGAGAAACAACAGCTCATGACGACGGTCTGGCCCGACACCTTCGTCGAGGAAAACAACCTCAATCAGAACATTTCTGCGCTGAGACGAGCGCTCGGCGAGGGCCCACACGGCGGTCGCTACATCGAGACCGTGCCGCGGCGCGGCTACCGCTTTATCGGCGTGGTACGAGAGATCCGGGAGCAAGGCCCTGACTCCGTCATCGCGCAATACAGTCGCTCTCGCGTCGTGATCGAGGAAGAGGAGCACGAGGCGAGCGAGTCACTGGCGTTCGACCCGCCCCAGGAGGTGGCGAGAGAACGACGCGGCGCCTGGGCGATCGGACCGATCGGTCGTCGAGTCCACCTTCCAGCCGTTATGGGTTCGGCCCTCCTTCTCGTGGCCGGCGCGTTCGGGTACGGCTGGCTGTCGAATCTCCGTCCATCGTCAACGCGCGCCATGACGGTGGGCGCTGCGGTCGAGCACACGAGTGACGCCGTCGGCCGACGTACGCTGAATCAGGAGGCGCATGCGGCGTTCCTGCGAGGCCGATTCTTCTGGAACACGCGGACGAGTGAAGGGCTCCACAAGGCCATCGTCTCTCTCGAACGGGCGGTCGAGCTCGATCCAGACTACGCGCTGGCCTACGCCGCCCTCGCGGACGCCTATGCCTTTGATCTTCAGCACTGGAAGAAGGTGGAGGGCACCGCGAACCGGGCGCTGGCCCTCAGTCCCTCGCTCGGGGAGGCTCATGCCTCGCTGGGATTCGTCCGGCTGTTCCACGAGTGGGACTGGCCGGCAGCCGAACGAGAGTTCAGACGTGCCGTCGCGTTGAGTCCGGACTACGCCACGGCCCACCAGTGGTACGCCATTTGTTTCGCGTTGAAGCGAAAATGGATGGAAGCTAAAGCGGAGATGAGGCAAGCCCTCAAGCTGGAACCCACATCGCCGATCATGAACGCGGACATGGGGCAGCTCCTGTACTTCGCGCAGGAATACGACGAGGCCATCGAGCAGTGCCGCCGGGCGCTCGAGGTCGACTCAACGTTTCTCAACGCCCACGTCTACCTCTATCAAATCTACACACAGAAAAAGATGTACCGGGAGGCCGTGGAAAAGTACTTCGAGATTCAACGACTCGACGTGAGTACCGCCTACGAGGCGCGTGTCGAAGCGGCGCTCAGGAACGCCTATGCCAGAGAAGGGATCCGAGGCTTCTGGCGAGCCCGGCTCGACTACGTGACGGGGGCCACGGATTACTACTCAGCGGCCGAGTACGCGGCCCGGCTCGGCGATCTCGAGGCAGCCGTGCGGTGGCTTGACACGGCGTTCCAGCACCACAGCTTTCCCGTCGTCTTTTCGTTCGCCAATCCCGTCTTCGAGGGCCTCCACGGCATCCCCAGGTTCAGGGAACTGATGCGCACGCTTGGTGTCTGAACGCTAAGTACTGCGTTTCACAATTACGGTGACGTATTCGGGCGCCGAGGCGCCCGGATCGCAAGGCGCAAGGAGGGAGAATGCCGGGCGCATGTGACCGACGAGCAACGCGGCGAGGCGGGATGCATCGGCGGCCGAGACGTCACCGTAATTGTGAAACGCAGTACTAAGTCACCGACACCTGGCGGTGGGCGGAGTGCGCAGTGTCTGGGTCCCTCTAGTCCCTAATCTGAAGCACCTGAGCCAAAAACGCCCAGATGTCCGTTCGCTCCTCCCTCGTCTTGTCGAGCGCCGTGCCGGCCCCGTGGCCGGCTTCGGTCTCGATACGCGCCAGGATCGGGGCGTCGCCGGCCTGGGCGGCCTGGAGGGTGGCGGTGAATTTGTGGCTGTGGGCGGGGACGACGCGATCGTCGTGGTCGGCGGTGATGACGAGCGTGGCCGGATACTTCACGCCGCGCTTGATGTTGTGGAGCGGCGAGTACTTGATGAGCGTGTCGAAGCCTTCTTTCGTGTCCGCGCTGCCGTAGTCCGATGCCCAGGCCTTGCCGATCGTGAACTTGTGGAAGCGCAGCATGTCCATGACGCCGACCTGCGCGACCGCCGCGCCGAACAGGTCCGGGCGCTGGGTGACGCAGGCGCCCACCAGCAGACCGCCGTTGCTGCCGCCGTTGATCGCGAGCTTCGGCGTCGAGGTGTACTGCTCGGCGATGAGGTACTCGGCGGCCGCGATGAAGTCGTCGAAGACGTTCTGCTTGTTCTTCAGTCGTCCGGCGTCGTGCCATTCCCTGCCGTACTCGCCGCCGCCCCGCAGGTTCGCGACGGCATAGATCCCGCCCATCTCGAGCCAGGCCACGTTGCCCGGCGAAAAGGTCGGCGTCAGCGAGATGTCGAACCCACCGTATCCGTACAGAAGGGTCGGATTCCGGCCGTCACGCTTCATCCCCTTCCGGGACGTCAGGAACATCGGAATGCGGGTGCCGTCCTTCGAGCGGTAGAACACTTGAACGGTCTCGTAATCCTCCGGACGAAACGCCACCTTCGGCTGTCTGAAGACCTTCGTCTCGCCGCTCGCGAAATCGTAGCGGTAGGCGGTCGTCGGAAAGGTGAACGACGTGAAGGTAAAGAACGCCTCGGCGTCCCTGCGCTTCCCGCTCAAGGCCGCGATGGTCCCGAGACCCGGGAGCGGGATCTCCTTCTGGAACGTCCCGTCGAGACCGTAGATCTTCATCACCTCGTGCGCGTCTGTCCGCCAGATGGCGATGAAGCGATTGCCAATCATCGAGACCGATGCAAGCACGTCGCGGCCTGACCCTTCGGGAATCAGGGTCTTCCAGCCCGCCCGCTCGGGCCGGCGGCGGTTGATCGCCACCAGGCGCTTGCGCGGCGCGCCGGCATCGGTCGCGATGTAAAAGAGATCGGCGTCATTGCCGACCACCGAGTACTCGGCGTCGAAGAGATCCAGAAACGGCTCGAGCGTGGCTGATGGAGTCGAGAGCTCCTTCACGAACACCCTGTTCTTGGGCTCGGTTCCCTCGAACTGCGACACGACGAGCCACCGGCCGTCCTCGGTGACCTGCGACTCGAAGAGCCAGTCAGGTTTGTCCGGACGCGCGTAGACGACGCGATCCTGGTTCTGCGGCGTGCCGATCCTGTGAAAGTAGAGCGTGTGGTTCTCGTTCACCGCGTCGAGCAGATGGCCCGGCTTGGGCTCGGGATACCGGCAGTAGAAGAAGCCGGATCCGTCCTTGAGCCACGCTGCGCCGCTGAACTTCGACCACTTGACGAGATCCGGCCGATCGCGCCCGGTCTCGACCTCGCGTACCTTCCACTCCATCCAGTCCGATCCGCTCGCAGAGGTCGCATACGCCAGGACGCGGCCGTCGTCGGAGAACTCCAGGCCGGAGAGCGCGACGGTGCCCTTCTCGGAGAGCGTGTTGGGATCGAGCAGCACGTTGCCGTTTCGATCCAGGCTTGGCGTCTTGAAGAGGACCGACTGGTTCTGCAGGCCGTTGTTGTGTGAGTACACGTAGGACTTGCCGGCTCGCTGAGGCGCGCCGTAGCGCTCGTAGTTCCACAGGTCTTTCAGCCGGCTGCGAATCCGGTCGCGGGCGGGAATGGCGCCCAGAAAACCGAACGTGACCTTGTTCTGCGCCTCGACCCAGGCTTTGGTGTCCGGGCTGTCCGGATTCTCGAGCCAGCGATAGGGATCGGCGATCCTCGTCCCGAAGTAGTCTTCGACCACGTCGACGCTCTTGGCGGGCGGATAGGACAGGCGCCCGGGAGTGGACGATTGTGCGGCAACGACCGTGGGGAGCACAACCACGAGCGCGATGAGCCGATGCGTCATTCACTCCTCCACACGGTCTGTCACACCACGATCACCACTCCAACGGCACGCGCTCGTCGGCATAGATCGCGGTGAAGCGGCCATTCTGGATCTCGAGCGCCGACGCCCGCCCGCCCTTGTAGTACGACGATAGCATCCCGGTGTCGATCAGGAACACCCGGTTGTCGAATCGTGGCGTGATTCGGGTCGTCGCCATCGGCGTGTGGCCGACGACCAGGTAGCGGGCGTTGTACTTGCGGAGAATTGGCCCGATGAGTCGTGGGCCCTCTTTCGCCGTCCAGTTGGCGTACCCGCGGAACCACAGCGGACCGTCGGCATCCAGCAGCCACGACTTGTTGATTTGGACGAGATCCCGCAGCGCCGCGACGTGCCGTGCCTGCTCCTCGGTCAGGTTCTCGGGAACCTTCAGCGAGTTGACTTCCAGCACCACGGCTTCCAGCACTTCCTGCAGCGTGAAAGACGGCAGCACGAGCTGCGACGACACCATCTCGCGCAGTCCTTCGTCGAACGCCCGTACGTCATTCCGCACGCGGTCGTTGATGTCCTTGATCGACCGCGAGGCGACGTCCGGGCTGATGCCGCCGTGCAGGAAGATGGTGTCGCCGATCTGAGCCACGGCGTTGCGCGACCTCAGCCATCGGCCGTACCGTCCATCGCGCCCGAGCGCCTCGCGATACTCGAGGAACCCGGCCGGGTGCGCGGCCATCCAGGCCTCGCGATCCTTCTGATAGGGCGCGGCCGCGCCGCCAAGCGCCTTGCTGCGAGACGCCGCCAGCTTCGCGTACTCGTCGTAGGCGTCGGCGCGGCGGCGATCCGAACGGTCGTCGACGAACGACGCGAACGCGGCCGGATTGGTGTCGCGCAGCTCGCCGATGAGGTTCATCCCCTCGTGGTTGCCGAACAGGGCCTCGACGCGGCCGCCGGCCGTCTTCGCCTGCGCCTCAAGTCCCATCAGTAGATCCATCACCGCCCGCACGTTGGCGCCGCGATCCAGGAGGTCGCCTGTCTGCACCAGCGTGGCGTTGCCGCCGGCCCAGCGTCCCGCATCATCTATGAGACGGACCGCCTTCAGGATTCGACGAAACGCGTCGCCGTCGCCGTGGACGTCGGCGATGGCGACGATGCGCGGCGTGGCGGCCGCCGGGCGCGCGGACGAGACGTCTGACATCCAGCAGACGAGGGCGCACGCGGCGAGCAGGGCAAGGGAGTGTTTGGCAGTGGGAGTCATCAAGGCGGCAGCGATGGTCCGGCCCCGGCCAAAGCCGGTTACCACGACTAAGTGCCCCACTAAGGAATGAGGACGGCCGCCTCACCCTTGGCGGCCACGAGCTTCGCGATCTCGGCGCGCATCCGATCGCGGCGCTCGACAACGGAGCGGATTTCAGCCTGAGTGAGCCACTTCTCGACCGCGGTCGTGATCTCTGCCGGCGTGAGGGCATCGATGCGCGTCCACAGATCGCGATCGACCCGATCGATCTTGACGACCAGCTCCCGGAATGACTCGAACGCCCGTGAATGATCGATGAGAATCAGATTGCCGGCGGGATCGATCAGCAGGTTGCCGGCGTTGCGATCGGGATTGTGAATCAGATTGTCGAAGACCTTCATCTTTCGAACCTGGCGATCCCAGTTCGCGCGGTTCGGGATGTCATGGCTACTCTCGCCGATCTTGAACATCCGGACGGGTGCGACCCAGACGCTCGCGGCCCCGAGCTCGCCGTCGACCCTGCGCTCGACGGTCGGCGGCACCATGTCCATGCCGAGCAGCTTGTCGAGCTCGTAGGCGGCGATCTCGGATTTGTAGCTCTCCCAATAGCCGTTGTAGCGGCCCGGCCTGATCGGCTTCCACGAGGCGCTCGCGACCACGCCGGCCGGCGCGAAGTAGGCGTGCTTTGGCTTGGTCACGCCCATCCCGACCTCATCGACCTTGACGATCTTCGCGGTCCGCAGGAATTCTTCGACCGTCGCGCGGTCCTCGAGCCAGGTCTTGGCGCTCGCCGCCGGGGCGGCCGCGGCCGGCACGACGGCGGCCTTCTGGGCCGCTGTCGATGGACTCGCGGCCTGGACCGCCAGCGAGGGACGCGCGGTCTTTGCCGCCAACGGCGGCCGGGCCGCAAGAATCAGCAGGAAGCTAACAGCCAGGAGCCAACGAAACCGCAGGCGGGCCATCGGATCCTCCCATCGAACTCCGTGGGGCTGAACGACGGGAGGATCTTAACTCGGGATTCGGGGTTTGGGATTCGGGATTCGGCGTTCGGGACTGGAGCTATTGTAAGGTTCTCGGTGCCCGAGCTCCCCGACATTGTCGTCTACCAGCAGGCGCTCAGCAGCCGCGTCGTTGGACAGCCGCTCGAGCGGCTGCGGCTGGCAAGCCCGTTTCTCCTCCGCTCGGTGACGCCGCCGATTCGGGAGATCGACGGCCGGATGGTGATCGGCGTCAGGAGGCTCGGCAAGCGCCTCGTCCTGCAGTTCGATCCGGATCTGTTCCTGATCATTCATCTCATGATCGCGGGCCGGCTCCGCTGGCGCGAGAAGGGCAAGAAGATTCCGGGAAAGCTTGGACTGGCGGCGTTTGACTTCCCGAACGGCACGCTGCTCTTCACCGAGGCCGGATCGAAGAAGCGCGCGTCGATGTTCCTGGTGAAGGGCGAGGACGCGCTCGGCGAGCACGATCCCGGCGGCCTCGAGCCGCTCGAGGCGACCTTCGACAGCTTTCGAGCGGCGTTGACGCGCGAGAGCCACACCTTGAAGCGCGCCCTCACCGATCCGCATCTGGTCAGTGGGATCGGCAACGCGTACTCGGACGAGATCCTGCACGCAGCCACGCTCTCACCGATGAAGCTGACTCGTTCGTTGAGCGACCGGGAGCTTCGACGGCTGTACGACGCGACACGATCGACGCTTCAGGCGTGGATCGATCGCCTGCTCGCGGACAGCAGCGATCGGTTTCCGGAAGAGGTCACCGCCTTTCGGGCAGAGATGGCAGTACACGGACGCTACGGCAAACCGTGTCCCGCGTGCGGCACGCCGATTCAGCGGATCGTGTACGCGAGCAACGAGGCCAATTACTGCCCCCCGTGCCAAACTGGAGGAGCAACGAGGCCAATTACTGCCCCCCGTGCCAAACTGGAGGCAAGCTGCTCGCGGATCGATCGCTGTCGAGGCTGCTGAAAGAGGACTGGCCCCGGACGCTCGAGGAACTGGAAGAACGCAAGCGGCGGTGTTGATCACGTAGGGGTCGGGGATCGGGGATCAGGGGTCGGTATATTGCTGACGCGCGCGACCGACCGGTCCCTGACCCCCAACCCCCGATCCCGTCACGCTGTTACAGGCACTTCATACGCCAAATTCGGCGAGAGCCAACGCTCCGCTTCGCCGACTGTGACACCCTTTCGCAATGCATACGCATCCACCTGATCGCGGCCGACTCGGCCGACGAAGAAGTACTTCGCCTGCGGGTGACTGAAGTACAGCCCGCTGACGCTCGCAGCGGGAATCATCGCGCATGACTCGGTCAGCTCCATCCCGACCTCGGACGCCCGCAGCAGATCGAACAGTTTGAACTTCTCGCTGTGATCCGGGCACGCGGGATAGCCGAACGCGGGCCGGATGCCGCGGTACCGCTCGGCGAGCAGGTCGTCCTTGTCGAGATGCTCGGCCTGACCGTAGCCCCAGTCCCGGCGAGCCTGCTCATGGAGGTACTCCGCCGCCGCCTCGGCGAGCCGATCGGCCAATGCTTTGACGATGATCGCGTGATAATCGTCGCGATCCGCCTCGAGCTGCCGCACCAGCGCGTCGACGCCGATGCCGGCCGTGACGGCAAACGCCCCGAGATAATCGTGGCCTGCGTCGAGGGGCGCCACGTAGTCGGCGAGCGATCGGTTCGGCTTGTCGTCGGGCGCGCGCTCCTGTTGGCGCAGCATGTTGAACCGCAGCAGCTCGCGCCGCCGCGAGTCGTCCCCGTACAGCGCGATGTCATCCTCGTCTATGGTCTGTGCGGGCCAGAAGCCGTAGACGGCGCGCGCGCGCAGCGACCGCTCGGCGACGATGCGATCGAGAAGCGCGCGGGCGTGATCGTACAGGTCGCGGGCCGCGGGCCCGTACTCCGGGTGGTCGAGAATCTGCGGGAAGCGACCCTTCAATTCCCAGGCGGAGAAGAAGTACGTCCAGTCGATGTACGGGATGAGGGTTTCCAGGCGAAGATCGTCGATCACCCGTCGCCCGGTGAAGGCCGGCTTCGGAATCTCGTGCGCTGACCAGTCCAGTCTCAATCGGTTTCGGACAGCCTCCCGGTACGGCAGAAGCGGGCGTTCGACTTTCTGACGATGCTGTACTCGCAGGCGTTCCTGCTCGTCGCGGTTCCGCGTCTCGAAATCCGCCCGCAGACGCGGGTTCAACAAGCGCGCCACGACATCGACGGCGCGTGACGCATCGAGCACGTGCACCGTCGCGTGTCCGTACTCGGGAGCGATCTTGACGGCCGTGTGCTGCTTGCTGGTCGTCGCGCCGCCGATGAGGAGCGGCATGGTGAAGCCGCGGCGCTGCATCTCTCGGGCCACGAACACCATCTCGTCGAGCGACGGCGTGATGAGGCCGCTCAGCCCTACCATGTCAGCCCGCGCGTCGATCGCCGTCTGCAGAATCCGATCGCACGGGACCATCACCCCGAGGTCGACGACCTCGTAGTTGTTGCAGCCAAGCACCACCCCGACGATGTTCTTGCCGATATCGTGAACGTCGCCTTTGACGGTCGCCATCACGACCCGTCCCTGCGCACCGCCGCCACGCTGCTGCTTTTCCACCTCCATGAAAGGTTCCAGGTACGCCACCGCCCTTTTCATCGCCCGCGCGCTCTTGACGACCTGCGGCAGGAACATCTTCCCCGACCCGAACAGATCGCCGACGATCTTCATGCCGTCCATGAGCGGACCCTCGATGATCTCGAGCGGCCGCCCGTACTGTCCCCGCGCCTCCTCGACGTCCTGCTCGATGAAGTCCACGATGCCGTGCACCAGCGCGTGCGAGAGTCGTGCCTCCACCGGTCCCTCGCGCCACGCCTGATCCAGCTCCCGCTTCTTGCCCGCGCCTTTCACCGTGTCGGCAAACGACACGAGCCTCTCGGTCGCGTCGGAGCGCCGGTTGAAGATCACATCCTCGACGTGCGCGAGCAGGTCCGGCGGGATGTCCTCGTACACGACGAGTTGCCCGGCGTTGACGATCCCCATATCCATGCCCGCCTTGATGGCCTGATAGAGAAACGCCGAGTGCATCGCCTCGCGGACCACGTCGTTGCCGCGAAACGAGAACGACAGGTTGCTGACGCCGCCGCTCACCTTGACGCCGGGGCACGCCGCCTTGACGAGGCGCGTCGCCTCGATGAAGTTCACGGCGTACGCGTTGTGCTCCTCGATGCCGGTTGCGATCGCGAGGATGTTCGGATCGAAGATGATGTCGAGGGGATCGAACCCGGCCTTCTCGGTCAGAAGCGCGTACGCCCGCCGGCAGATCTGAACCTTGCGCTCGATCGTGTCGGCCTGGCCGGTCTGGTCGAACGCCATCACCACGACGCCGGCGCCATACCGCTGAATGAGGCGCGCCTTCCGGAGAAAGTCCTCCTCCCCTTCCTTCAGGCTGATCGAGTTCACGACCGGCTTCCCCTGAACGCATTTCAGGCCGGCCTCGATCACCGACCACTTGGAGCTGTCGATCACGATCGGAATCCTGGCGATCTCCGGCTCGGTCGCGACGAGATTGAGGAACGTCGTCATCGCCCGCTCGGAATCGAGCATCCCCTCGTCCATGTTCACGTCGAGGAGGTTGGCGCCTCCCCGCACCTGATCGAGGGCCACCCGCAGCGCGCCGACGTGGTCGTCGGCCTTGATCAGCCGCGCGAAGCGCGCGGAGCCGGTCACGTTCGTCCGCTCGCCGATCATCTGGAAATTGCTGTCCGGCCGGATCGTGAGCGTCTCGAGCCCCGCGAAACGCGTGTGACGCTCGGCGGGCCGGGGGACAACCCGCGGCGGCGTCTTCTCGACGGCCTTCGCGAGTGCGGCGATGTGATCCGGCGTCGTCCCGCAGCAGCCGCCGACGATGTTGACGAACCCGCTTCGCGCGAACTCCGCGACGAGCTCCGCCGTCGAGTCCGGCTGCTCGTCGTACTGCCCGAACGCGTTCGGCAGCCCCGCGTTCGGATAGCAACTCACGTAGGTCGTCGCGACCTGGCTCAGCTCGGCGAGGTACGGCCGCATCTGGGCGGCGCCCAGCGCGCAGTTGATCCCCACCGAGAAAGGCCGCGCGTGCGCGATCGACACCCAGAAGGCATCGAGCGTCTGTCCGGACAGCGTGCGACCGCTCCGGTCCGTGATGGTGACCGAGATCATCAGCGGCAGCTCGATGCCTTTGTCCTCGAAGACCTCGAAGATCCCGACCAGGGCCGCCTTCGCGCTGAGCGTGTCGAAGATCGTTTCGACGAGGAGCGCGTCGACCCCTCCGTCGATCAGGCCGCGCGCCTGCTCGGCATAGGCCGCCCGCATCTGGTCGAAGGTCACGGCTCGAAACGCAGGATTGTTGACGTCCGGCGAGAGCGACAGCGTCTTGTTGGTCGGGCCAATCGCGCCCGCGACGAAGCGCGGTCGATCGGGGGTCCGGAGCGTCCATCGATCGGCCGCCTGCTTCGCAAGCTTCGCAGCTTCGACGTTCAGCTCGTAGACGATCGGCTCCAGCCCGTAGTCGGCCTGCGAGATCGTCGTCGCATTGAAGGAGTTGGTCTCGATGATGTCGCTGCCCGCCTGCAGATACGCGTCGTGGATGCCGGTGATGACCTCGGACCTCGTGAGCACCAGAAGATCGTTGTCGCCCTTGAGGTCTCGCGGATGCGCGCGAAAGCGTTTGCCGCGGAAGTCGGCCTCGTCCAGCCGATGGCGTTGAATCATGGTCCCCATGGCACCATCGAGGATGAGAATACGCTGCTGAATCGCGCGCTCGAGAAGCTGGCGTCGGTTTGGATTAGTCATCGCGATATGGCCTCCGGGAACACAAGGACACGATGATCGCCAAGACACCAAGATGTTTGGTAGTGGGTCCTCAGCTCGATCTCAACCTTGAGATGCCTTGTGATCTTTGTGTCCTTGTGAGCTTCGTGTTCCCTCGTGCCTTGGTTTTCGGCCGCTGGCTACGAGCACGGTAAAAGGATCGCCCGTCAGCCGTGCGCCGACGCCGACCTTCACGTCGGCCAGCCCTGCGCCCGTCATCATCCTTGCCAGCGCGCCATCGTTGAATCCAAGCCACCTGTCGCCGAACCGATCGCGGACCCACGTCTGATCGTGCGCGCGCAGATCGAGGACCAGCACGCGTCCACCCGAGACGACGATGCGGGCCGCTTCCGCCAGCGCGCGCTCCGGCCGCTCGGCGTGGTGCAGCGCCTGTGAGAGCAGCGCCACGTCGACCACCCCGCGTTCGAGCGGCAGCCGCTCGATCTCGCCGCGTTTCCAGACGATGTTCGTCACGCGGCGGCGCGTCGCGAGATCCCGGGCTCGCCGCAGCACCTGCTCCGACCGATCAATCGCGACCACCTGCGTCGCCCATCGCGCCGCCTCGATCGTGAGATAGCCCTCCCCGCATCCGATGTCCGCCACCCGGACCGGCGCCAGCAGGTGTCCGAGCGCGCGCGCCCAGGCCGCCCAGCTTCGCCCGGGGACGAGCTGGCGCGCGCCGGCGCCATGTGTGTCGAAGTTCTCCTTGCGCAGCCGTAGGACCTCCCGAAGCCGCGCCTCGTCCGCCCGAACTGACGGGTCGCGCGCCGACTCGCGGAACTGTTCGTCGAGCACGCTCCACAGCGGCGTGTCGCGCGCCGGCGCGGCCACCCGGTAGTAGGTGAAGCCGCCGTCGCGCTCCTCGGCCACGAGGCCGGCCCGCTCGAGCAGGCCCAGATGCCGCGAGACGCCCGACTGCGCGATGTCGAGGATGCCCGTCAGCTCCGTCACGTTCAGGCGCTCCTGCCCGAGCAGCCGCAGGATGCGAAGCCGCGCCTCGTCGCCGAGCAGCCGGTAGAGCCCGCTGGCAGACCTCACATCTATAAATCTACATGTATGGATGCACTAATGCAAGGCACGGGATTCGGGGCTCGGGATTCGGGGCTCGGGGCGAGGGCTTCGGACTCCGGGCCCCCGACTAGGGGAGTCGGGGCTCCGGCGGGTAAATTAAGGGGAGAAAAAGCGATTGACCGTCGGAGCGCCCGGCCCCGGCCGGACTTGACAGGAGCCGCCCATGAAACGCTTCACCCTGACACCGCTTCTCATCGCCTTCGCGAGCGTCGCCACCGCCCAGACCGCCAAACCGCCCGCCGTCACGCCGCTGACCAGCCTGAAATCGAGCTGGCAGAACATCCGCGACCTCGGCATCAGGTCCGCCGAGCTGATGCCCGAGGAGCACTATGGCTTCAGGCCGGTCACGGACGTGCGAACCTTCGGGGAGATCATCGGTCACCTGGCCAACGAGCACTATCTGATCTGCGCGCCGGGCAAAGGCGAGCCGAACCCCAACAGCGTGGACTTCGAAAAGACGACGAAGAAGGCGGAGCTCGTGAAGGCGCTGCGGGAGTCCGCGGCCTACTGCGACTCGCTGTACACCATGACCGAGCAGGCGGCGAACGAGATGCCGGCCTCCGGCGGTCGCCGATCGCGGTTCGGCGCCGCGCTCCTCAACGTGACGCACGACAGCGAGCACTACGGCAATCTCGTCACGTATCTGCGGATGAAGGGACTGGTGCCGCCCTCGTCCCAGCCGACCACACGATGACACGAAGCTGAAACGGTGATCCGCGAAGACACGAGGCAGAGATGATTTCGAGCCTCGTGTCAACACTGCGCGTTTTGGCACGTGAGCCTCATCGGTATCCAACCTCAGCCTTGACTGACGAGAAACCGTCCGCTAGTGTCGAGGTTTGGCATGCCTTTCCTCTCGAAGCCTTCCTTTCTCATCCAACAAGCGATTCTGTTCATCGGCGTCGCGGCGCTCGTCGGGATCCGGGCTGACGCTCAGAACAATCAGAACACGCTGTCGACCGATGGTGTCTGGGAGCGCGTCGAGGAGCGCGCGATTCCGCGCGCCGGCGCACGCGCCGTGCAGGCGCGCGCCTACGCGACGTATCGCATGGACAAGGTTGCGCTCGATCAGGTGCTGCAGCGGGCCCCGATGGAGTTCTCGCTCGAGTCCGGCGTCGAGACGATCCTCACGCTGCCGATGCCCGAAGGAAGGTTCGCCAGATTCCGGATCGAGCAGTCACCGATTCTGTCGCCAGACGTCGCGAGCCAGTTCCCGAACATCAGAACGTTTCGGGCTCAGGGGATGGACGACCGGACCGCCACGGCGCGCTTCGACTGGACCGACGCGGGGTTTCACGCGATCGTGTTCTCCCAGGCCGGCACGATCTACGTCGATCCGTACGCCACAGGCGAGACGGCGTACTACCTGTCCTATTACAAGCAGGATCTGCAGCGGGAGCCGCCGCCATACCAGTGTCTGGTGAGCGATCGCCTCCCCAGCGCGAGCCGCTCTGACATCCGCACGCTGCCGCTCAACGGCGGAACGACGCTCAAGACCTATCGCATCGCGATTGCGGCCACGGCCGAATACACGACTGCCGTCGGCGGCACGCAGGCGTCGGCGCTCAACGCGATCACGACCACTCTCAACCGCGTGGATGGCATTTACGAGCGGGACCTTGCGGTTCGACTCACGCTGGTCTCCGGGACGAACGTCATCTACACGAACGCCGCCACCGACGGGTACTCGAACTCGAACGGCTCGTTGATGCTGGACCAGAACCAGTCGAATCTCGACTCGGTCCTTGGGACCGGCGCGTACGACATCGGCCACGTGTTCTCGACCGGCGGCGGAGGCATCGCGTCGCTGAGCTCGGTGTGCTCGGTGTCTCGAAAGGCGATGGGGGTGACGGGGTCGTCTTCCCCCACCGGGGACGCGTACGACGTCGACTACGTCGCGCACGAGGTCGGCCATCAGTTCGGCGCGAACCACTCGTTCAACTCCGCGTCCTCGAACTGCGGCGGCGGCAACCGCAAGAGCACGGAAGCGTACGAGCCGGCGAGCGGCGTATCGATCATGGCGTATGCCGGCATCTGCGCGCCCGAGAACCTCACGGCCCACAGCATCGACAGCTTCAACGTCGGCAGCCTGGACGAGATCACGACGTTCCTAGCCGGTAGCTCCGGGGGCGCCGCGTGCGGAACCTCGTCCGCCACCGGCAACACGGCCCCGACCGTCAGCGTCGGGTCCAGCGTCACGATCCCGAAGAGCACCCCTTTTGCCCTGACCGCGACCGGCAGCGACGCGAACGGCGACACGCTCACGTACAGTTGGGAGGAGTTCGATCTCGGATCCGCGACCTCGTCCGCCGCGGCGAATGCGACCGATTCCGGTCAGCCGCTCTTCCGTCCGTACAGCCCGTCGACGAGCGCGTCCCGCACCTTCCCGAGCCTCACCTACGTCCTGAACAACGCGAACGTCCCGCCGACGACCTACACCGGCGGCACGTGCGCCGGCCTGAGCACGGCATGCGTCACGGGCGAAACGCTCCCGACAACCTCACGAACCATGACGTTCGCCGTCGTGGCGCGCGACAATCGAGCCAGCGGGGGCGGCCTGCGGTCCTCGACCGCGACGGTGACGGTCAGCACCGGGGCGGGTCCGTTTGCCGTGACGTCACCCAATACCGCGGTCACCGTCGCCGGCAATTCCACGCAGACGATGACCTGGAACGTGGCGAACACCACCGCCTCGCCGGTCAGCGCGGCGAACGTCCGAATCCTTCTCTCGACCGACGGGGGCACGACGTTTCCGACGACGCTCGCCTCGAGCACGACCAACGACGGATCGGAGAGCGTCACCGTTCCGAACACCGCAACGACGACGGCGCGGATCAAGATCGAGGCGGTCGGGAACATCTTTTTCGACATCTCGGACGCGAACTTCACGATCACGCAGTCGAGCAGCTCGTCCGGAGGATCGGGCTCGTCGTCGAGCTCGTCCGGCAGCGCCGGACCGACCGGCATCATCGATTTCACGCCGCGGCCGCTCGATCTGAACGGCGATGGCCGTGGCGATGTCTTCGGCTACAACGCGACGACCGGCGCCTGGCGGTGGGATCTCGAGAACGGCTCGTTGAAGCCGGGTGACGCGTCCATCCGGACGCTCGTCAGCTCGACGACAAGCAGCTGGGACCCGGGCTGGACGGTGAAGGCCGCCGATTTCAACAACGACGGCCGCACCGATCTGTTCCTCTACAGCAGCACGAGCGGCCGATGGTTCAAGGCGATCAACAACGGCGCGAACAATTTCAGCTACTACACCGAGGTCACGTCGACCGGTTATCAGGCCGGCGTCGGTAACTTCGGCCCCGTGGCCGGAGCCGCGCTCGACGATGCGTTCTTCTACAACCCGACAACAGGTGCGTGGGCCAAGTGCATCAGTACGGGTGATGGCACGATCGGAATGACTTGCGACACCGGAAGCTGGGATGCCGGGTGGCAGGTTCATCCTGTCGATGTGACCAATGACGGGTTCACCGATCTGCTTCTCTACAACCCGACCTCGGGCGTGCGGCTGCTCGCGTATCCAGCGGCGTCGGGGTTCACCTATTCGGCTGCCGCCACCTGGTCGGCGAGCTGGGGCATCACGCCCGGCGTTTACGACGGCACGGCCGGCAATGATTTCTTCCTTTACAACTCGACCACGGGGCAGTGGTTCGTGATCGGCGGCATCAATCTGAACACCGTGGGATCGGGGACCTGGTCAGCGAACTGGACGGTGAAGTCCGGCGACCTGAACGGCGACGGCCGCGCCGACCTCTTTCTGTACAACACGACCACCGGCGAGTGGTTCGAGTGCTTCAGCAACGGGGCGGGCGACTTCACGTACGCGAGCGGCCGCTGGGATCCAGGCTGGGAGATCTCCGTCACGAGCTTCAACGGCGACGCGCGCGCCGACCTGCTGCTCTACAGCAGCACGACCGGCACCTACGTGCAATGCATCAACACCGGATCGGCCAGCTTTACGTACTACGCGGGAAACCTCGGAACCGGCCGCACGGTGCTGGCCGCGCGGCCGTTCCCCTAGCAGTCCGATCTACCTTCGGCCTCCGGCCGGTCCGGGACCTCCGCCTCGCTGCGGCGCGGGCTCCTCCGGCCGCTGCACATCCGCGAGCGACAGCTTAGTGTTCACTTCATCGATGATCTTCGCGTATGCCCGCGTGGTTGCTTCGAGTCTAGCGACGCCGCTGACGCTTATCGTAGCCAAGCGGTCATGCCTGGGGTAGTCGCAAGACGACCGTATGAACGGCGGAGTTTTGGCGGTTTCTCTATGGGCGCAATGCCTACAGTCCAACGACGCTTACGCGTGTCGGGGGGCGAGGGCGGCCGTCGACATGTCAGCTTTCATCTGCTGCCACGCCTGCCGCGCCTCGTTCACCGAGCCTTCATCCTCGATCGTCGTGATGTCGCCAGGATCCTTGTTCAGCGTGACGGCCCTCAACACGCGGCGCATGATCTTGCCGCTGCGGGTCTTGGGCAGCATGGACACGAAGTTGAGCTCGCCGATGACGGCGACGGGCCCCAGCTCGCGGCGGACGGTCTGGAGGAGCGCCTGATGCAGCTCCGGCGACGGCACGTGTCCGTGCTTGAGCAGAACAAAGGCCGAAATCACTTCGCCCCGCGTCTCGTCGGGCCGCCCGATCACTCCGCATTCGGCCACCGCCGCGTGCCTGAGAAACGCCGTTTCAACCTCGATCGTCCCGATGCGGTGGCCGGCGATCTTGATGATCTCGTCCGCGCGGCCGCTGAACCAGACGTAGCCGTCTTCGTCGATGTGCGCCGAGTCACCCGTGTAGTACACGTTCGGAATCTTCTGCCAGTAGTCGGGACCATATCGCTCCGGCTCGCCCCAAAGCGCCGGCGTCAGCCCGGGGAACGGCCGTTTCAGAACCATGATCCCCTTCTCGCCCGGCGCGCAGGCTTGGCCATCCATCGTGACCACGCCGGCCTCGATGCCAGGCAGCGGGATGGTGGCCGAACCCGGCTTGATGGGCAGCAGGTCGAGTCCGTACGGATTGCCAAAGACCGGCCCGCCCGTCTCGGTCTGCCACATGTGATCGATCACCGGCGTCCGGTTGTTCAGAATCGTGTTCTGGAGCCAGTCCCACGCGGGGGCGTTCAGGACCTCACCGGCGCAGACCACGCGCTCGAGTCTGGAGTGATCGACGCCGCGCAGGGGCTCGTCCCCATACCGCATGAGCGTGCGGATTGCCGTCGGCGACGTGAAGATGCCGGTCGCGCCGAACTCCTCGACCACGACCTTCCAGTTGGCCTCCGCGCGGGGATGATCCAGCGCGCCTTCGAAGACGACCGTGGTACACCCTTCGAGAAGCGGCGCGTACACCATGTAGCTGTGCCCGACGATCCAGCCGACGTCGGACGTGGCCCACCACACATCGGTTGGCTTCAAGCCGAAGCACCAGCGGCCCATGCTGACGATGTAGACCTGATAGCCGCCGTGCGTGTGGATCGCCAGCTTGGGCTTCGCGGTCGTGCCCGAGGTGGCCAGGATGAAGGCCGGCTCATTCGCCTCCATCCGGACGTGGCTGCCGTCCTGACCGGCTGAACGGCCAACGAACGTATCCCAGGTGAGGTCACGCCCCGCTCGCATCGGCGCCGGCTCGGCGCCGCGCTGGAGGACAACGACGTGCTCGACGGAGTCGCCGGCCGTGTGCAAGGCTTCGTCCACGATCTCCTTGAGGCGAACGTGCTTGCCCTTGCGGTAGGTCACGTCCGCCGTCACGACCAGTCGAGAGCCGCTCGCCTGAATCCGGTCCGCAAGCGCGTTCGATCCAAAGCCGGCGAACACCACCGAGTGAATCGCCCCGATCCGGACGATGGCGAGCATCAGCATGACCGCTTCGGGGCTCGTCGGCAGGTACAGCGTGATCCGATCGCCCTTGTTGATGCCGAGCCCCCGCAGCGCCGCCGCCAGACGCGTCACCTCGTACAAGAGTTGCGCGTAGGTGAAGACGACGCGCTCGCCACGCTCGTTGACATACACGAGGGCCGCCCGCCCGCCCTGGCCGCCGAGGACATGCCGATCGACGGCGTTGTAGGCCAGGTTGGTCTCGGCTCCCACGTACCATCGAAACGTGGGAAAGTCCCATTCGAAGACGCGATCCCAGGTTCGAAACCAGGGCAGCTCCCTCGCCGCCCGGTCCCAGAAGGCTTCCGGGTTCTGCGACGCGTCTTGAATCCAACGATTCACGATGGGAGTCACAAGAGCCACGTGCGGTGTCCTTGCCTCGCCCTTGTACCGTTTCCGTGACGCCCGGTGACGGCTCGCCTGTTGCGGGGGAGGCCGCCCGCGGTTCACCCGATCGCTGGCGAATCGTAGTCGCGGATCGAAGGCCTCCGCAAGTGGCCAACTGCCGGTGGCGAGCGTTCGCCTGTGGCCGCCGGCCCATAGGCCAAATGCGGACACCGCGGCCGCGGCTGGGTTGTGTAGAATGCGGCCCCGTGCTCGCCCCGCACGGGAAGTGAGGACCCTATGACTCGGTGGTTCCCGGTCGTCGGCGGTGTGTTGTTGAACCTCGCCCTCGGATCGCTCTACGCCTGGAGCGTGTTCGTGCTGCCGCTCGAGCGCGAGTTCGGATGGAACCGCGAACAGACCTCGTGGGTCTTCACCGTCGCCATCGTCGCCTTCGCCGCCGCTTTCGTCGCGGCAGGCCGGCTCCAGGATGCTCGCGGGCCGCGTCTGTGCGCGGTCATGGGCGCCACGCTCCTCAGCGCCGGCTTCGTGTTTGCGAGCTTCACGACGTCTCTTCTCTTTCTGTACATCACATTCGGACTCCTGGTGGGAATCGGGGGCGCGTTCGGGTACGCCGCGCCGACGCCTGTCGCGTCGAAGTGGTTTCCCGACAAGCGCGGTCTCGTGATTGGCCTGATGGTGGCGGGGTTTGGCGCAGGATCGGCGATTTTCGGACCCGTGGCCAGCGCGCTGGTCGGCGCCTATGGCTGGCGTCTCGCGTTCCGCATCCTCGGGCTGTTGTTCTTCGTGATGGGCCTGGTCGGCGCATCGTTCCTCAAGAACCCGCCGGATGGATACCGTCCTCACGGCTGGAGTCCTGTGCCAACTCCCGGCGGACCGCCGGGCGGACGCGACGTCCCGAGCTCAGCCATGCTGCGAACACGGACGTTCTATGCGCTCTGGGTCGCCTACTGCCTCGGCACGACGGCCGGGCTCATGACGATCAGTCAGCTTGTCCCTTTTGCGCGCACCGCCGGCTTGGGCGCCTCGGCGGCAACGTTCGCCATCACTGTCGGCGCCGTCGGAAACGCGGCCGGCAGAATCCTCGCGGGCTGGCTGTCGGACACGGTCGGACGGCTGACGACGGTGCGGGTGATGATCGTCGGATCCGCGATCGCGACGCCGGCGCTCTTCGTCTGGCGCAGCGACGTGAGCCTCTTCTACATCCTGGTGGCGGCCGTGTACTGGTGCTACGGCGCGCAACTCTCGCTGTTCCCCTCGATCACCGCCGACCTGTACGGCTCGCGCTATCTCGGCATGAACTACGGCTTGTTGTTCACGGCCTGGGGCGTCGCCGGCATTCTCGGACCGTTCATCGCGGCCAGGGTGTTCAACGTGTTTCACGACTACGGCTATGCCTTCTACGCCGCAGCGGCGCTTGCGCTCGTCGCGTTTGCTTCGCTCGGACTCGCCACGACGCAGGCCGCACGCCCGGCCCTCGCCGGCACAGCGAACGGCTGACGCGACCATGGCATAATCTCTTTCGTGGCCGATCCGACTCGCCCCACCAGAGCCTTCGATCGCTCGATCATCGACGGTCCGATCGCGCACGCCGTCTGGAAGATGGCGTGGCCCACGATGCTGCAGAACATGATCGCGGGGCTGCAAGGCATTGTCGATCACACGATGGTCGGGCACTTCGTCGGCTATACCGGCAACGCCGCCATCGGCGTGAGCTGGCAGATCTTCCTCGTCGTCATCGTCTTCATCGCGTCCATGTACAGCGGCATGGCGGTGCTGGTCGCGCGCTTCGCCGGCGCGGGCGAGCCCGACAAGGTCAACCGCGTCGTGTATCAGGCGTTCCTCTGCTCGCTGTTCCTCGGCGCGCTGGTGATGGCGCCACTGGGGTACGCCCTCTCGCCGTGGCTGCTCGATCAAGTCAACGCCGCGCCGGCCGTCAAGGCCGAGGCGCTGCCGTTCCTGCGGACGACCTTCGTGTGCGGCGTCGGCATGCTGATGTACTTCATGCTCGGCGGCGCGCTCCGCGCGGCCGGCGACGCGCGGACGCCGCTGTACCTCGGCGTCGTGATGACGGTGCTGAACGCCGCGCTCAACATCGTCCTCATTCCCGGGTTGGGACCGTTCCCGCGTTTCGGCACGCTGGGCGCGGCGATTGGCACGGCCACCGCGAGCGTCACGATCTCGGTCATCGGGCTCTGGCTGCTCTTCACGCACCGCACGCCGATCAGTTTCACGAGAACGATGGCGTGGAGGCCGGATTGGACGATCATCCGATCGCTCTTCCGCTTCGGGCTGCCGACAGGCTTCCAAGGCGTCGCGATGAACCTGGCGGGCGTGCTGCTGCTTCGCTTCATCGGGTCGCTGGAACAGAGCGCGCAGGCTCAGGCTGCCTACGCCGTGTGCTACACGCAGTTGTTCTCGTTCATCACCTGGACCTCGGTCGGGCTCATGGGCGCCACCTCCGCCATAGCGGGCCAGAATCTTGGGGCCAACCGGCCGGAGCGAAGCATGCTAGGCGTCGAGGCGGCCTCGCGCATTGGACTCATCGTGGCGGGCGCCATCGGCGTGCTGTTCGTCGCGCTGCCGGCCCAGCTCTTGGGGATCTTTGGCATGACCGACCCGGACGTGATCCGGCTCGGCACCCAGCTCCTCCGCGTGCTGAGCGTCTCGGGCTTCTTCATCACGGTGGCGCTCGTCTACACCGGTGGCCTGCAGGGCACCGGCGATACCCGGAGCCCGTTCTACATCTCGGTCGTGTCGCAGATGGTCGTGCCGCTGGGGTTGTGCGCCGTGGCGCAGGCCACGATAGGACTGCAGGCCATCCACATCTGGCTGGCGATCTTCGTGGGCCACTTCATGCGGTGCCTGCTGTCGGTGCTGAGGTTCCGCCAGGAAAAGTGGCGTGGGATCGCCGTGGATATCGGGGAGGCCAGCGCCTGAGTAGCCAACAGCTCTCAGCTATCAGAGTGACAAGGTAGCGGTCGAGGTCGGTATGTCCCTCGCGAACTGACGGTCGGAACTTACGCGGCGGCGCCTCACGCTGTCCACAGTTCGCTCAGGACACACCGACCTCGACCACTGCGGACTGACAACTGAAAACTGACAACTGAGAACTCTAGTCGTTTACAATTAGCCGAGCGTCGAACGGGGCCCCTTCTCACCGGAGCCGTTCCCAGCGGTTTCCACCCGTGCCCGTCGACTCGTTTATTCCTGGAATACGCCCGGCTGAAGCCGGCACGACATAAACCGGCACGACGTAGATAATGATGGCTCGGAGCCCGTCGAAAGTCGCGAAGCGACCGTTACTTGATCTCGCGGAACGCGGGCGCGGCGGCGCGCCCGCGGCGACCGGCGGGGTGCAAGGGTCCCCGCCATTCAACGAAGAATCCGCCGTCGCGCTCCACGACGCGGCACAGAGCCGCTACCTCAACTACGCGCTCTCGGTCATCACCTCGCGCGCACTTCCGGACGTCCGCGACGGCCTGAAGCCGGTCCAGCGCCGCATCCTCTTTACGATGTGGCAGCAGAACCTGACGGCCGATGCCAAGCACCGCAAGTGCGCCAAAGTGGTCGGCGACGTGATGGGCAGCTTCCACCCGCACGGCGACACGGCCATCTACGACACGCTCGTCAGGATGGCCCAGCCGTTCTCGCTTCGCTATCCGCTCGTCGACGGCTCCGGGAACTTCGGGTCGCTCGACGGCGACAACGCCGCCGCCATGCGGTACACCGAGTGCCGGCTCGCGCGCATCAGCGACGAGCTGCTCGGGGAAATCGACCAGGAGACCGTGCACTTCCGGCCGAACTACGACGGCACGAAGACCGAGCCGGTCGTGGTCCCGTCGCGGATTCCCAACCTCTTGATCAATGGCGCGACGGGGATTGCGGTCGGGATGGCGACCAGCATTCCTCCTCACAACCTCGGCGAGGTTTGCACGGCGCTCCTGAAGCTGCTGGACAACGAGGACCTGTCCAGCGTTCAACTGTTTCGGTACATCAAGGGACCGGACTTCCCCACCGGCGGCCAGATCCTCAACACGCCAGACGAGCTGAAGCAGATCTACAAGACCGGAGCCGGCTCGCTGCGGCTGCGCGGCACGTGGGAGCGCGGCCGCCCGACGCGCGGCGGCAAGGCCATCAACATCACCAGCATCCCCTACACCGTGAACAAGGCGCAGCTCGTGGAACAGATCGCGGAGGTCGCGCTCAGCCGCAAGCTGCCGCCGCTCGTCGACGTCAAGGATCTCTCCACGGACGATGTGAGGATCGAGCTGGAGTTGAAGCGTGACGCCGACGAGAACCTGGTGATGGCGTACTTGTTCAAGCACACGCCGCTCCAGATCGCCTACAACGTCAATCTGACGTGCCTCGTCCCGACCGAGAATCCGGAAGTCGGACGACCCGAGCGCCTGGACTTGCACCAGCTCCTGTGGCACTTCCTCCACTTCCGTCTCGAGGTCGTGACAAAGCGCCTCGAGCACGAACAGGCCGCCCTGAAGAAGCGGATCCATATCCTCGAGGGGTTCGAGCAGATCTTCGACGCGCTGGACGAGATCATCCGGATCATCCGCAAGTCCGACGGCAAAGCCGACGCCGCGCAAAAGATCATCAAGCGCTTCAGCCTGGATGACGAACAGACGGACGCCATTCTCGAGTTGAAGCTGTACCGCCTGGCGCGTCTCGAGATCCTCGTCATCCAGAACGAGCTCGAGGACAAGCGGAAGCGGGCCCGCCAGATTGGATCGCTTCTCCGCGACGAAGACAGCCGCTGGGCGATCGTGCGCAAGGAGATCGAGCAGATTCAGAAGGCCGCGGGCGATCCGCGCCGCACGCTCATCGAGACCGCCGAGGAGGTCGAATTCACCGCCGACGACTTCATTGTCGAAGAAGACAACGTCGCAATCGTCTCGCGAGACGGGTGGGTGAAGCGACAGAAGGAGATCAAGGACGTCTCGACGACACGTCTGCGGGAAGGCGACTCGGTGCTGGCGGTCCTGCCCGGCAGCACGCGGGCATCCGTGGTCTTTTTCACGAACTTCGGCGTCGCGTACACGTGCCGCCTCATCGACGTGCCGGCGTCGACCGGTTACGGCGAGCCGATTCAAAGCCTGTTCAAATTCCGGGACGGCGAAAAAGTTCTGGCGGCTCTGAGCCTCGACCCGCGGGTTGTCGGCGACATCTATCCGAAGAAGGAGCGCCTGCGGCCCGCGCGAGGAGCGGAGCCGACGAGCGCGAGCGAGCGGGGGCGGGGGCTCGCCGGAGCGAGCAGCCCCGCGAGCGCTGAAAATGCCGAGCCTCCACCTGTGCACGCGGTGGCGGTCACGAGCGACGGCTACAGCCTTCGTTTCGGGCTCGAGCCATTGGTCGAGCCGAGCACGCGGGCAGGACGAAGGTTCGCGCGGCCGTCGGAAGGCGTCGAAGTCGTCGGCGTCGAACGCGTGGAGGGCGACGAGATCATCATCGCGGCGACCGAGCAGGCGCGTGCTGTTCTCTGCAAGGTGGACGAGGTGAACTTCCTTTCGGGACCCGGCAAGGGCGTCATCCTGATCAAGCTGCAGCGCGGCAAGGACCGCGTCCTGGGCTTTGTCGCCTCGCACGGCGACCGCGACATGCTGCTCGTCGAAACGAGCCGGGGGGCTGCTCGTCGAAACGAGCCGGGGGGCGCTTCAGACGATCAGCACCGGCAAATACGAGGTCACGGGCCGTGGCGGGAAGGGCCGGGAGCTCCTGCAGCGCGGACAGTTCACGCGCGTCGTCCCCGAACCCCCGGTGGTGGTCGAGGTACGAACAGAGTGAGGGTGAATTTGTTGATTTGTTGATTTGTTGACGTGTTGATTCGAAATGCCGCCGGTCAACTCGTCGATCAATCAACAGATCAACCAATCAACAGATCAACAAATCTGACGATGCACGAGCGCGAGTTCTTCGACGAACGTCCCGAGACGCGGCAGCAAACGATGACGTGCCCGTTTTGCCGGCGTCAGGCGGAGTACGGCGTTCGGTGGATGCGGCGGACGAAGAAGGCGCAGCTCCCGCGCGGCGCCGACGAGCGGGACCGCGCGATGTTTCCGAAACTGCGCAACTATCTCGTGCGGCTCGACGACGCCATCACGTGCGGCACATGCCGCCGGCGGTTCGAGATTCCGTCACATCAATCGATCATGTTCCTGGAATGAGCACCTACACCGCCAAAGACATCACCGTCCTGGAAGGCCTCGAGCCCGTTCGCAAACGCCCGGGCATGTACATCGGCGGCGTCGGCAGCGCCGGCCTGCATCATCTCGTCTGGGAGATTCTCGACAACGCGATCGACGAGGCGATGAACGGGCACGCGGCCAACATCGGCGTGACGCTGCACGAAGACGGCAGTTCCATCACCGTCTCGGACGATGGGCGAGGGATTCCGGTGGACAAGCACCCGCAGACGAAGAAGAACGCGCTCGAGGTGATCTTCACGATGCTCCACGCGGGCGGCAAGTTCGACCAGAGCGCCTACAAGACCGCCGGCGGGCTGCACGGCGTCGGCGCCAGCGTCGTCAACGCGCTCTCCAAAGAGCTCGTCGTCACATCGAAGCGCGACGGCGCGCTGTGGGAGCAGCGGTTCAGACAAGGCAAGCCGGTGAGCGCGCTGAAGAAGCTCGGGCCGGCGCGCGGGACCGGCACGACGGTATTCTTCCGTCCGGACTCGACGATCTTCCCGAAGACCGAGTTCGACGCGGCCGTCATCGCGGAGCGCCTCGATGTCGCCAGCTACCTGCACAAGGGCGTGAAGGTCACCTTCGAGGACGAAGAGGCGAAGCACAAGACGGTCTTCGAGCACTCCGAAGGGCTCATCGACTACCTGAAAAAGGTGGTCGCCGAGCGCGCGGCGCGTGTGGTGCACGACGCGCCCTTCACGCTGTTCCGCGAAAACGGCCTGCGGGTCGATCTCGTCCTGCAGTGGACCGAGGCGACGGACGAACACATCCGCAGCTACGTCAACGGCATCCCGACCGGATCGGGTGGGACGCACGAGAGCGGATTGCGCGCCGGGCTCGGCAAAGGGGTCCGCAACTTCATCGACACCCACAACCTCACACCCAAAGGCGTCAGCATCACGGCGGAAGACATCCGCGAGGGCCTGGTCGGCATCCTCAGCCTCCTCATCCACGAGCCGCAGTTCCAGGGACAGACCAAAGATCGCCTCAACAACCCCGAGCTGGTCTCGCTCGTCGATTCCACGGTCCGGCCGGCCCTCGAGCACTGGCTGAACCACAACATCAGCACCGCCGAAGCGATCGTGGCGCGCATCATCTTGGCCGCGCGAGCGCGCGAGGCGAGCCGCGCCGCGCAGGCGGAAGTCACTCGCAAGGCCTCCTCATCCAATCGGCTGAATCTGCCAGGCAAACTGAGCGACTGCACCCATCCCGGCTCCGACACCAGCGAGATCTTCATCGTCGAGGGCGATTCGGCCGGCGGGTCGGCGAAACAGGGTCGCGACCGGACGCGTCAGGCGATTCTGCCGCTGCGCGGCAAGGTGTTGAACACCGAAAGCGTCTCGCTTGCGAAAGTGCTCGAGAACAAGGAGCTCGCCGATCTGGTGACGGCGCTCGGGTGCGGCGTCGGCAAGAACTTCGATTTGACGCGCTTGCGCTACGGCAAGGTCATCATCCTGGCGGACGCCGATTCCGACGGCAACCACATCGCGACGCTGCTCCTGACCTTCATCTACCGGCACATGCCGCTGCTCATGACGAATGGGAAGGTCTTCCTCGCGCAGCCGCCGCTCTACCGGATCGACATCGGGAAAGAAACATTCTGGGTGTTGGATGAAGCGCAGAAAGCGACCGTCCTGAAACAGCATGCGAAGAACGGCCGCGGCGAGCCGGAGATCACGCGCTTCAAAGGTCTCGGCGAGATGATGCCGAAGGTCCTCTGGGAGACGACGTTGAACCCGAAGACGCGGCGGCTTCTCCGCGTCGAGGTCACCGATCAGCTCGTGACCGATCGCATCATCGGCGAGCTGATGGGCAAGGACGCGTCGGCGCGGTTCCGGTTCATCATGGAGCGCGCCGAGGAGGCCGAGGAGCTGGATCTCTAGTGTCCCGACTCAGTCATTCGTGGCATAAGTCCCGGAGCGCGGCGCCCGGATGGCAAGGCGCGAGGAGCGCGCATAGCGGGACTATGTACGCGACGAGCAACGCAGCCAGGCGGGATGCCCCGCCCGGGAGTTATGCCACGAACTACTGAGTCGGGACACTAGCAGGCCGCTGAAAAACGCGGCCTGCACGTAGAACGCGAAACGTAGAATTCTACATTCTGAGATCCGCGGCTCTCTGGTAGAGTGCTTGCGGGAGGGCCACCCGTTATGCGACGCGTCTTCACTGCCGTCCTACTCCTGACCGGAACCCTCTGCCTCGCTGACGGACAGCCTCCGGACCCCGCCCGACAGCGGGAAATCTGGAACAAAGCATTTTCGGAGAAGTCGTACGAGAACCCGAGCGAGTTTTTGGTGGCCGTGAGCAAGGACCTCAAGCCGGGCAAGGCGCTCGATGTCGGGATGGGTCAGGGCCGCAACGCGATCTTCCTCGCGCAACAAGGGTGGGACGTGACGGGTGTCGACATTTCCGACGTCGCGATCGATCAGGCCAACGCCCGGGCGCGCACACTCGGAGTGAAGATCACCAGCGTGCTCCAAGACGCCTTTGCGTACGATTTCGGCGCCAGCAAATGGGATCTCATCGCCCTCGTCTACGTCGGAGTCCGTCCGTTCGTGGAACACGTCCGCGGAGCACTCAAGCCGGGTGGGCTCGTGCTCGTGGAAGGGTTCCATCGTGAAAGCGTGCCGAACAGCCCTCAGGACAACCCGGTGGCCTTCGACACAAACGAGCTGCTGAAGCTGTTCGCGGGATTCCGCATCCTGCGCTACGAAGATGTGCTGGGGCCTCTCGACTACGGGCGAAAACCGACCGGTCGAGTCGTTCGCCTCCTCGCACAAAAGCCATGACACGCCCGCGCAGAATTTATTGGGTGAATGAAATTAGTTCCGTCGTGGAGACGATAGGATCGGTGTTCGTCGTCTTCACCATGCCGACATTCTGCGCGAACCAGGAGGTAGAGTTGAAACTCATGTCTACCGGTACGGTGACTCCGCTGACCGATACGGTCAGTTTCATTGTGATGCGGGAACCTACCTTCAAAGCGTTGTAATCACCCGATGGGACGGTGAGCGCTTCCTGCGCGACGATTTGGTTGCTTATATCAATTGTGCCTTGGGCATTGGTGGGATTTCCCCGCGTTGTCACCTGTCCTCGAACCTCATAGCCATAACTCCACGTACTCCCGACCGTCCAGCGATTCGCCGGAGGGATGGTCACCCCGTTCGTCTTGAGATATTCAAACTTGAATTGGCTTTGAGACGCAGCGAGGTTTGCGTACTGCGCGGCCACAAGTCCGTCGTCGGAGCAATTCCACTTGATATCGGCAGTCAAGTTATTGGAATATTCCCGACGCTCGGTAAACCCGTTGGTGGTGACGTCGACGTGCGTCAAGGTGTAGTTTACCGTCGGCAAACCGGAGGCTTGCGCTTGGTATCGCCATAGCGCGCTTGCCTTGACAGGATGATACGGATGGTCGCACGCGCTGCTGACAGCCGGAGCGCGGGTGAGGGAGGGTGTCGTCACGGGGATAGGGGCGAACGTAGGAGAAGCGGCGCTCGGTGGGATCGCAGTCCGCCGGGTCGGCAACGAAGTAGGTGGAACTACGATCGGCATTGGACTCGCGCAACCGGCAAGAAGCAAGATAGTCAGAGCGACAAAACCAAAGCTGGAATTCATTTTTTATCCTCCGCCGTTCGCCGCTGTGCAAATTTAGTTTGGTTCTTCCGGGATCTCCGTGGGTAAACGAACTGCTCCACTCTGTTCGCGGGATTTCCGCATCCTACGCTATGAAAAGGCGCGAGGAGTGCGCATATCGGGAATGTGTAAGCGACGAGCAACGCAGCCAGCCGGGATGCCCCGCCCGGGAGTTCTGTCACGAATCACGGAGACAGGACACTAGCGCCGATAGCGATCCTGCATGAACGTGTAGAACATGAAGCCGTACCGGCCGTACCAGTCCTCCTTGCCGTAGAACCGCTCTTCGCACTGACTGATCGCCTCGAGGTCCTGCGCGAGTGAGCCCATGAACTGCTGGTACTTCTGGTCGTAGCTCTGGTTCAACTGCGCGAGCGCCTTCTCGATCTTGCGCCGCTCCTGCTGCCAGGCCAAGGCCTGGACGGCGTGTATAGTGCTGACGCCGTCGCCGAAGGAAAGGGCACGCTCTGAGTATTGCTTCGTCGAGGTGTAGATGCAGCGCAGCTTCTCGAGATTGACGCGCGTGCGGTTCAGACGTGCCTGGGCGTCCGCGTAGCAGTCACGGCACGCCTGGTGGCTCGCGCAGCGTGAGGGCACGCGCGGCATCGATGCGGGCGCCAGGTCGGCGACGCACGCGTTGTCGCCCGAGTGAAGTACATCCCAGGCCTGCCTCGCGATCTGATAAAGCATGAGCCCGCCGACCAGGCCGATCTGGGCGCCGCCGCGCAAGCGGTTTGTCGCTTCGCCGAGCCCCCTCTCGATACTATCAGTCGCCTCCCGGCTGTAAATGGGGCCGAGCGGACCCGCCACCTGCGCTCGCCGGAGGATGTCGCCGGGGTCTGGTTCTCCCCGCCTGTAGCGGAAAGAGCCCCCTAATTCATTCATCTGTCTGCCTACCTCTTCCCTGGTGAGTGGCCGTGCCCCAGGCGGGTCTGCGGGCGACACCCCGGCCAGGACGAGGGTGAGTGCCCCTGCGATCGAAATGCGTGCCGCAAGCATCATGTGACTTTTCCTCCTCTTCTCTCCCGCCGGCCGATAAGCAGGCCCAGCGCGAGGAGCGCCAGGCCGCCAAGGCCGATGGCAATCCACCGACCCCAGCGGACGAGGCCGCCCCGCCGGTCGTACTCCTTCACTGGGACGAGGAACGATTCGACCGGCGGCTGCAGTTCGTCGCCAGCCCAGACGGCGAGCATGAACGGCGCCTCGCCGGCACCCGCCGAGGTCACCTTGATCTTCAGGTCGCCCTGCGTCCGCAGCAGAATCGTTGCCCGTCCCTCTTCGTCGGTCGTCGCCGAGCGGAGGTCCTCGTCCCAGCCGAACTTGGCCAGCGTCACTTTAAGCCGGTCGACTGCGTTGCGAGCGACGAGCACGACCGACACCTGCTGGGCGGCGCTCAAGTCGTTGACCACGAACCGAACCGGCTCCGCCGTGGTCGCCC
The DNA here is from genome assembly GCA_016178075.1 of Acidobacteriota bacterium. Lineage (GTDB taxonomy): Bacteria > Acidobacteriota > Vicinamibacteria > Vicinamibacterales > JACQTH01 > JACQTH01. The sequence goes on along the minus strand of JACOUA010000220.1, from coordinate 19 downwards.
TGCCCTCCGCGGCGGCCAC
>JACOUA010000219.1 GCA_016178075.1 Acidobacteriota bacterium | reverse complement strand
TGTCATTCCGTCCCCAGCGGTCATTTCTCTCAGGTATTTCCGCCTATCTGACGGATAATTGGCCGCGGCCAGCGGGCTAATCCGCGCTGTGCGAGGGGAGGGGCTGAGAACGAGCGTTATGCTAACCGCGAGACGACCCTAATGTTTCCTATCGTCCGGATGTTTAGTCCGAGCCCGCTGTCAATGGCCGAGGTGGCATTCAGGTTGTATAGTATTTGGTCAATCGACAGCAGGTTGAGACGGAACATCCGCTACGTCGGACGGCGGGCAGGCAACGCAAACATCTGCAGGAGCAGAAGTTCACATGAGGAGAAAGGACATGAAGGACAACAAGGGGTTCACGCTGATCGAGCTGCTGATCGTCGTGGCGATCATCGGCATCATCGCAGCCATCGCGGTGCCGGGGTTGCTGCGTGCCCGTCAGTCCGGTAACGAGGCGTCGGCGATTGGGTCGATGCGCGCCATCAACAGCGCCCAGTCGAGCTTCGCGTCGAGCTGTGGCAACGGGTTCTATTCACCGACGCTCACCAACCTCGGGACGGGCCCGGGCGGCACGGTGGGGGTCAACGCGTTCATCAGCCCCGACCTCGGGAGCGCGAACAGCGTCACCAAGAGCGGCTACACGGTGACGATGGCGAGCTCGACGGGTGTGGCGGCGGGCGCCCCGGCGTCGTGCAACGGCCTGGCGGCCGGCGCGGTCGTCCAGGGCTACAACGCCACAGGGGCTCCGACGGCGGGCGGCGGCGCGCGGTCGTTCGGGACGAACACGACCGGCACCATCTACCAGCAGACGACGACGGCGGTCCTGGCGATGACCGACACGGGTGCTCCGGCCGGCGCAGCCCCGCTGCAGTAGAGTCCGCCTTTCGCCGGACCGAAGTCCGGCCGGACTCTACGAACCAGACAGCCCAATAAAGGGACGTCGTTCTCAGAGCGGCGTCCCTTTCGTGTTTTAGTCGGCGTTCGGAACAGACAGGCGTCGCGCGAAGGCGCGGCATAAGGAGTCAATGTCAAGGACAACAAGGGTTTCACGCTGATCGAGCTGCTGATCGTTGTGGCGATCATCGGCATCATCGCGGCGATTGCGGTTCCCGGGCTGCTGCGCGCGCGTCAGTCCGGTAGCGAAGCGTCCGCGATTGGATCGATGCGCGCCATCAACAGCGCGCAGTCGAGCTTCGCGTCGAGCTGCGGCTTCGGGTATTACTCGCCCAATCTGTCGAACCTCGGAACAGGCCCCGGCAGCACGGTGGGTGTGAACGCGTTCATCAGCCCTGATCTCGGCAGCGCCGCGACGGTCCAGAAGAGCGGCTGCGCCGTAACGATGGGGAGCAGCGGCGGTGTCGTCACTGGAGCCCCGGCGTCCTGCAACGGCCTTGCGGCCAGCCAGGTGGTGCAGGGCTACTTCGCGACCGCAACCCCGTCGGCCGGCGGCGGCACGCTCGCGTTCGGCACGAACACCGTCGGAACGATCTACGCGCAGGTCGGCACGACCGCGCTCGCCATGACCGACAGCGCGGCTCCCGCCGGGGCGTCGCCGATTCAGTAAATAACGCCGCGCCTATACAATAACCAGCGTGAAGGCGACGACATACCGGACCGCCCTGGTCCTGGCCCTTCTCGGGCTGGGCGCGTCGGCGGCGTCCACTTACGTTAATTACCGCCTGCTGCACGACCCGCTGTACACGAGCGTCTGCGACGTCAACGCGACGTTCAGCTGCACGCAGGTCTACAGCAGCCGATTCGCGACCGTGGCGTCCATTCCGGTCGCGTTGCTCGGGCTGCTGTGGTTCGGCCTCGTCGTCCTGCTCCTGATCGGCTCCACGCTCTCGGAGAAGCTCCGGGAGAACGTCCCGTCGTACGTGTTCGCCTAGTAGTCCACGCTGGCGCTGGCCGGGGTGCTGTATCCCAGCTACGCGTCGTTCTTCATTCTCAAGACCGTCTGCGTCTTCTGCGTCCTGACGTATGTTGGGGTGATCGGCCTCTTCGTGATCACGGGGGCCGCGACTTCCTATCCGATGACATCAATCCGATTCGCCCCACGCTCGAGGATGTGTTCGTGCAGAAAGTCACCGCGGCCAGGCCATGAGAACCGTAGGCGAGATCGCGCGGCATGTCTTCCGCGAGCGCGTGCGGGACCGCGTGTTCTACACGCTGGTCGTCTTCGCCGTCCTGCTGATTGCCGCGTCGTACCTGCTCGGCCAGCTCACGGCGGGGCAGGAGGTCAAGATCATCAAGGACGTCGGCCTCGCGGCCTCGTCGATCATCGGCCTCTTCGTCGCCATCTTCATCGGCATCGGCCTCGTGTCGAAGGAAGTCGAGCGCCGCAGCATCTACAACCTGCTGTCGAAGCCGGTCAGCCGCCGGCAGGTCATCCTGGGCAAGTACGCGGGCCTGGTGCTGACGCTGTTCGTCAATGTGAGCGTGATGTCCGTCGCGCTCTATGCGGTCCTGGCGTACTTCAACGCCGTCGCCGATCCGACGATGAAGGCGGGGTGGGAGGCGCCGGCGCCCGATCCGCGGCTGCTCATCGCGATGGGGCTGATCTTCGTCGAGCTCGTCGTCATCACGGCGATCGCGCTCGTGTTCTCGACGTTCTCCAGCCCGCTGTTGTCGGCGGCCTTGACGTTCGGCCTGTTCGTCGTCGGCCACTTCAACGCGGACCTGAAGCACTTCGAGCAGATCGTCAACTCGAGGCCGGCGGCGTATCTCGCGCGCGCGCTCTACTACGTCCTGCCGAACCTCACGTTGTTCGACGTGAAGGCGCAGGTCGTCCACGGCATCCGCGTCGCGCCGATGGCGGTGGTGTCGTCGCTCGCGTACGCAGGCGTGTACATCGCCGTGCTGATCGCGGCGGCGGTCTTCATCTTCGAGCGCCGGGACTTCAAATGACGCCCGTCCGGTTCGCGATGACGGCGGTGTTCGGCGTCGGCGCCATCGTCGGCCTGTAGGTCGTGCACGACCGTCAGGCGTCCGGCCCCGACGTCGACGAGCAGCTGCTGTATCTGCGATCCGGTCCGCTCGTCGATCGCCTGGCGCTGTCGTACGACGCGGTGGTGGCTGATGCCTACTGGATTCGCGCGCTGCAGCACTACGGATCCACGCGCCTCTCGAAGAAGCCGAACAAGCGCTACGACCTGCTGTACCCGCTGCTCGATCTGACCACCAGTCTCGATCCGGAGTTCGCGATCGCGTATCGCTTCGGCGCGATCTTTCTTGCGGAAGGCTATCCGGATGGTCCCGGTCGGCCCGATCTCGCGATCGAGCTGCTGAAGAAGGGGATCCGCGCGCAGCCGGTGAAGTGGCAGTACATCTACGACATCGGCTTCATCCACTATTGGTGGCGGGAGGATTATCGGGAGGCGGCGGGCTGGTTCGAACCAGCCAGCCGCGTGCCTGGGGCGCCGTGGTGGCTGAAGCCGCTGACGGCCACGACGCTGGCGCAGGGCGGCGACCGCGCGTCGTCGCGCCTGTTGTGGCAGCAGATGCTCGAGACCGCCGACAACGACTGGTTCCGTCAGAGCGCGCAGGTGTGCCTCGCGCAGTTGACCGCGCTCGATCATCTCGATCAGCTGTCCGGGCTCGTGGCGCGATATCGTGCGATGACGCGGCAGACGCCGGCATCCTGGGACGAGATGATCCGCGCGGGCCTGCTGAGAGGAACCCCGCAGGATCCGGCCGGCGCGCCGTACGTTCTGGATCCGCGGCCGGGCGTCGTCGATCTGGCGCCCGAGTCTCCGCTTCAACCGCTTCCACCGAATCTCCGGCGGGGGGCGAGATGATCGTGGACTCGGGTCTCGTCCGCGCAGGTCTGTTGGGGCTCGCCGTCGGCAGCTTCCTGAACGTCTGCATTTCACGGCTGCCGACCGATCAATCGATTTTCTCGCCGTCGAAAAACCGTCGCGTTCAAGCCGACCGGGGCGCGGGTGAACGCGCCGACCGCGTCACCGCCCGTGCTGCCCGACGTGAGCTTCACCGGAAACGGAATCGAGGGCGGCTACGCGGGGAATGATCGTTCAATTGGGCGTATCATTCAACCGTGCACGCTGACGCTCCCGCACCGCTCGCGTCCTCCGCCCCGCGCGTGCCCGTGTTCCGGACGGTCCTGGTGGTAGGACTGATTGCCATCTTCTTGTATTCCGCGGCCGTGGTGATGATTTCGCTCCGGCGCTCATCGGCTGCGGTCACTGACCTCGCGGTACGCACCCATCACGCGCACGCCATCCTCATCCAACAGTTTCTGCGCGACATGTCCGAGTCTGAGGCGAAGCGGTTCATGAGCGAGCTCTCGCGCCAACTCCACATCCGGTTCGCGCTCGTGTCTCGTGACGGAACCGTCGTCGTCGACACTGCTCCGGATGCGTCGACGACCCAGAATCAGCGCACGCAGCCGGAGATCGCCGAGGCGCTCGCCGGCCGCGTCGGTTGGAGCATTCGCGACAACACGCCCGGCGGTCAGACGTTTTACGCGGCGTTTCCGGCCGAAGGCGAGCCGTTCATCGTTCGCACGTCGCGGCCATACGACGAGCTCTGGGCCCAAGTGGTGCCCTTCCGCAACAGGGTGATGATCACCACTGTCATCTCCCTCGGCAGCGCACTCGTGCTGTTTCTCGTCTTCGCGCGGCGCCTCGATACCCGCCTGAATCATGAGATCGCGGAACGGGTCCGGGTCGAGCACGAACGGCTGCTCGCCGAGCAGATGTTCCGCGACTTCGTCGAGACCACGACCGAGTGGATCTGGGCCGTCGACGCCGACTTCACCATCTCGTATTCGAATCCCGCGATCACCGACATCCTCGGATACACGCCGGACGAGATCGTCGGCCGTCCGATGCACGATCTGTTGCATGAGGACGACGTGGGGCCGGCCAGGCGCGAGACCGCGGCGTTGAAGACCAGCCGTGAGGGATGGACCGATCTCGTGTTGCGCTGGCGTCACAAGAATGGAGCGTTCAGATATCTCGAGAGTTCCGCGGTCCCGGTCGTTGGCGGTGACGGATCGCTGAACGGCTACCGCGGCGCCAACCGCGACGTGACCGATCGGCGCGAGGCGGAGCGGATGAAATCCGATTTCGTCTCGTTCGTCAGTCACCAGCTGCGCACGCCGCTGGCCGGCATGAAATGGATGATGGAGCTGGCGAGCGGCGCGCGCGACCTGCCTCCGAAGGCTCGGGGCTATATCGACGACGCGCAAGCGTCCGCCGATCGTCTCTCGCGTCTGGTGAACGACCTGCTGGACATCGCGCGGCTCGAAAGCGGCCGCCTGACCATGTCCGACGAGGATGTCCACCTCGATCGCCTCACGCGCGAAGTGCTCGCGGAGTTCGACGGTCCCGCGCGTGACAAAGGGCTGTCGTTGACGAGCGATCTGCAGGCGCCAGCGCTCGTTCGCGCCGACGCACAGATGATGCGCCAGGTCGTCGCCAATCTCGTCTCGAACGCCGTGAAGTACACGCCGGGCGGCGGGCGCGTGCACGTCGTCCTCGAGGTGGGCAGCGGGCTGGCGCGCTGGCGGGTCACGGACACGGGCCTTGGCATCCCGAAGAGCGCGCAGACGCGTCTGTTCGAGAAGTTCTTTCGGGCCGACAACGCGATCTCCGTCGACAGCGCCGGCACCGGCCTCGGATTGCACCTGGTTCGTTTGATTCTCGAACGCTCGGGTGGCAGGATCTGGTGTGAGTCCGACGAAGGACAAGGCGCGACGTTCACCTTCACTCTTCCCAGCCACGAGATTGCCGCATGACGACACCGGTCAGAATCCTGCTCGTGGAAGACGACTTGTTTCTCCGCAAGGCGTGCGAGGCGAGTCTCACCGATCGCGGCTTCGACGTGACGACAGCCGTCGACGGCGAAGCCGCGCTGCGGCTCGTACTGAGCGAGCGGTACTCGATCGTGCTGCTCGACCTGCTGATGCCGAAGATGTCGGGCATCGAGGTGCTGCGCGCGTTGCGCGCGAACGCTGACACGCAGTCGCTGCCGGTCCTCATCCTCTCGAACTCGTCGCGGGCAGAAGACAGGGAGGCGGCCGACGCGTTGGGCGCAGCCGGGTATTTCGTGAAAGCGAATCTCTCCTTGAGAGAGCTCGGCGACCGCGTGGAGGCGCTCGTCGGCGGCACGCCGCCGAATGCGTGATTAGATGCCGTAGGTCCGTCGCAACAACCGCCCGACGCGCGCGTGGAGCTCATTCGCCGAAAACGGCTTCAGCATGTAATCGTCGGTGCCGACGATGTA
>JACOUA010000218.1 GCA_016178075.1 Acidobacteriota bacterium | reverse complement strand
TCTTCCCAGAAGCGGCGCCTGAACTGCAACCCAATCTTGCCCGCGCCATCGTACTTGGCCGCAGAAATGGCCGACTGGACCGGCTGTGAGAGGTCCTTCTGAAGCCCACTTAGCACCGGTAATGGAATAGTGCAGACACAGTAATCGGCATCGACGCGTCTGAGCCGTCCGTCCACATCGGCGTATATCGCCCACACGCCGCGTTCGCTCTGACGAATCTCGCGCACGGCTGCGCGATACACAATCCGGTTCCCCAGCCGCACGGCGAGCGCCGCGGGCAGGCGGTCCATCCCTCCGACGACCTGCATCATGGTCGGCTGAGAGTCCCAATCGATCCCCAGATAGAAGTCGAAATTCGCGCCGAGCAAATCGCGCAATGACAGCGGCGCAGACGGCTGCTCGTAACCGCCGCGACGCGGTGACCCGCGGTACTGCTGCTGTTGGTCCAGCGCGCCGAGACGGCGGAGATACGCCAGCAGTCTTTCGCCGTCTTCGGCGGTCAGCGCCTGGTCGAGTTGTGACTGGGACTGCGCTTTACTCAACAGCTCCGCAATGTAGCCGTCGAAATCTGCACGCGCCTCGCGGAGGCGAATCCGGCGTCCGGCCAGCGTGGACGACGTGGTTCGATACAGGTAGGCACTGTCCGAGTCCGCTACGAAAACTTCGACCGGCACTTGCAGCTCGCGACAGTACGCCAACGTCGTGTGGTGATGGTGCGAGATCCGCATCGGTCCGGCATTGAAGTAGAGGCCGTCGTCGAATGCGGCGGTCTGGCCGGGGCCGTCCTCTTCGCTCACGGTGCCGCGACGCACGGTAAATACACGACCGCCCGGCCGTGGGCGCGCCTCGAGGACGCGGCAGTCATAGCCAACTTTGCCGAGCTCGTACGCCACCGTCAGTCCGGCAAGTCCGGCCCCGAGGATCAGGACGCGGACACCTGACACGCGGCCGGTCAGGTCAAAGGGCGCCTGTGTGGGCGCGGCAAGCAGACCGAGCCCCCTCATCGCTTCATAGACAAGCGATGCGCCACCCGCTGTCGCAACACGTGTCAGGAAATGACGTCGCGTGAGAAGCCCCGTGCTGTCTACGCTTTTGGTGTTCACAAAGCGATCCTCTCAGCAGGTGTATTCGCCTCGCGGGTGGGCACCACGGCGCAGGATGCCGTGACACTTGAAGCGGCCATCGACCGGGCGGTGCGCGCGGTCAAGCGGATGCAACCTCCCGAGGAGTGACGGGATGGAATGGACGCGTTCCTCGACTTTTGGTCGGTGTCCGCGTTGAACATTAGCGTGTATCCAGTAAGAGTGTGACATGGCGCGCGAGTTCTACTGCCCGAACTGCGGGACGGTGGGCAGGCCCAAGACAGTGACCCGCGGGTCCTTTCTGATGGAGGTGTTCCTCTGGCTGCTGCTCATTTTCCCGGGCTTGATCTACAGCCTCTGGCGCCTGACGACCAAGACGAAGGTCTGTCCGAAATGCGGCGCCCCTCACATGATTCCTACTGACTCGCCCAAAGCGATCGAGGCGCTTTCGAGAAAAACTTCCACGGATCGCCGACCCTAGTCAGAAAGGTCCAACGCGGAGCGGAGACGGTGCCACTGCCACGCGAAGGCAACCAGAAATCCGATCAACGCGGCGATCACAACAGAGCCGCTGCTGATATATCCCGTCGAGACACCGCCCGTGCCACGAAGACGCCCAATAACGTAGGGCGCCCACATTGGCAACACAAAAGCGATCATGATCCACAAAACCGATGCGACTACCGCACCACCGATGCCGAACACAAGACTCTTGAGGTAGATCATCGTCTTGGCTCCTGGCCACTTTGCCGGAATGCAGCCTGACACGCTAGTCGGCAGTTGAACAGTCGCACGCGTGTCGCACGCGCCATTGACGCGACCAGTTGGGCATGTTATAAGCGGGCCCGTTTAGCCTGAAGCGCGGGCCCAATTCACTCTTGTGGTGTTCGGATACCACCGGGGAGACGACGCGCAGGAGAGGGAATCATGGTACAGGCGGTTCTGCTGTTGGCCATCGCAACGCTGCTCGCCCAGGCGTCACATTCTTCGTTCGCGTCGGCAAGACCTCTCCCCGCCCAGCAGGCGGGGTCCGCGGAGCCCCTGTCGCCGGGCAGCACGACCTACACCGAGGAGCAGTCGCGTCGCAACTTCGAGCGCGTCCGGCGGCTGGTCGTCCCCGGAGATCCGCTGAAGAGCCCGCTGCTCATCAACCCGCTCGCGGGGGAGGCGGGCGGCAGTCACTGGCATGGCGGGGGCAAACACTGGCAGTCGCAAGACAATCCGGAGTGGCAAACGCTGGCCGCATGGGTGCGCGGCGGATCCGTGGCGGCCGCGGCACCGGCTTCGTCGGCCGCGAAGACGCCAGCCTTGAGCTTTGAATTCTTCAAGACCCGTGTGCAGCCGATCCTCGTGAGCCCGCGCACAGGCAACGCCCGCTGCACCGCCTGCCATTCGCGCGGCGGCGGCAACGCGTATCTGGAGCCCCTGTCGCCGGGCAGCACGACCTACACCGAGGAGCAGTCGCGTCGCAACTTCGAGCGCGTTCAGCGGCTGGTTGTTCCCGGAGATCCCCTGAAGAGCCCGCTTCTGCTGAACCCGCTTGATGAGGAGGCGGGCGGCAGTCACTGGCACGGCGGCGGCAAGCACTGGCGCTCGCAAAACGACCCGGAGTGGCAAACCCTGGCCGCATGGGTGCGCGGTTCTTGATCGCCGACAAGAACTCCGCTCGCGATGGCCCGGCCGTCGCTCGCGCTACGTGGCGAGTCACGGCCAGGCTCCCTGAAGTCCCAACGGTGCGACGGCGGCGCGAGGGCGCGCCCGGCGTCAGGCGCCGGAAGTTTCTGGGCCAGGGCCTTATCCTCGTGCTCATGGGCTTGGGTCGGCGACTGTCGCCCCAGGGCGTTCAACCGTTACGCTATCGCCCACTCGCTCGGCCTGTTCTCGTACCGCTCGCCGACCTAGCGGTTCCTTGGCGGGCCCGGCGGTTCGTTGCGGAGGCTGTGACGCTTGCGAGCGCCGCGACGCCAAACCAGCCGATCCGAGTGACTGGCATGGTGGTTCGAACAGCCGCCGGCGATGACGACCCGGATCGATTCAAGGTGGTCTGTGTGCGTTGCCCGCACGAGGGCTGCGACGTCGATTTCGTCGCGGATCCGAGCCGGCTGCCCCCGGAAGTTGTGGAGGACATCGGGCATCCGGTCAAGGAACCGGTCTATCTCTGCCCGTGCCATAACAGCACGTTCAAGGTGGAGAACGGCGAGAGGCTTGGAGGCCCGGCTCCGCGCGGCCTTTACCGCTTCCGGGTGACCGGCGTCGACGCTGCGGCCGTCGAGATCGCCGAGGTCGAAGAGGACGCGCTCATCTTCATCTGAGCACCCCAACACGCCCGCGCCCCTAGTGGCCCGCCGCACCCCAAGACGCAACGGAAGGCACCCTCGGCTTAGGACCCGTCCTTACCGGCTGCTCGCGGGTGCGGGAAGAATCGCCGTGATGTTCCGCTTCGGTACCTGCCCGACCTTGATTCTCGTGATCTCTTTTCTGCCGGCGACGTCAATGACGGACACGACGTTGTCGTGCGCGTTGGCGACATACAGCTTCTTGCTGTCGGGCGTGAAGGTCAGCCAGTCGGGCACCTTTCCTACACGGACCGATCCCAGATACTTGAGATCGGGCACTGAATAGACGTAGACGTGACTGTTGAACTTGCTCGTCGACCAGAGGGTCTTTCCATCGGGGGAGATGAGGATGCCGTGAGCAGGGGCGCCCTGTATGCCCTCGTTGTTCCGCTCAGCGGGGGGCACGTCCGGAAGCTTGATTCTGCCCACCTCCTTGCGCTTGTCCCAGTCGACGATGGCGAATCCGTGAAGGTTGGTAATCTGTACGAACATCCGTTTGGTCGAGCCGTCGGGGTTCGCCTCGAAGCAGAGCGGACGCACTCCGCCCTCGAAGTGAATCGACCAGGCGGGCTGCTCGGTTTCGGTATCGATGACCGTCGCCACGTTGCCGCCGGTCGAGCCAGCCACCACATACTTGCTGTCGGGTGTGATAAACGTGTTATGCACGCCTCGGAGCACACGGATGAACTTCACGTTCTCTTCGGAGACCGTGTCGATAACATCCACCCCCCCGTCCGCTCCCTGGATGGCGACATAGACGCGGCGACCATCCTTCCGAATCGCCACGTTGTTCGGGCCTCCGGTGAGGGGGATCTTCTTCGTGATCCTCAGGGTCTTTCCGTCCGCCACATCGAGTGTGGCGGTTGACTCGTTACTGAGATAGAACCGGCTTCCGTCAGGGGCGGCCGCGACGCCGTGGATCACCTCGGCATCCGGGATTTCTCCCACGATCTTGTCGGTGGCCGCGTCGATGACCTGCACGCTATCTCCCGCGGAGTTGGTCTGGACGATCACGACGCGACCCGTCTGGGCGGTCAAAGCCGGCGCGAGAACACCTGTCAGGATGGCGAGACCGATCCCCAAGAACACCCAGTGGACGCGACAGGTTCGAGCAACCGAGAACATCATGACCCTCGAGCCTCCTGCCCGGACTCTCGTGAGACCGGGCCCTGAAAGTGAAGAGTCGACGCGCCTCTCACCTGGACCGCGGGCATCGGGAATGACGTCGACGTGAAATAGATCTCGGTAATGGCCTTGATGCTTCGGGCTCCATAACGGAACGGAATGATCAGCCTGAGGGGCGCTCCGTGCTTCGGAGGGATCGGTTCATCATTGAGCATCCATGCCAGGATGACCTGGGGATGTAGCATCGTTTTCATGTCTTCCTCGATCCAGTACTGGTCGGAACTCACGATCCGGCAGTAATGGGCGAACGCCTGTACGCCCAGCATGTTCGCAAAATCCGCAAATCGAACACCCGTCCATTTAACGATGCCGCGGGGGTTCGGAGCGCCACACTGCAGCAGGACCACGAATGAGTGGCGGGGCAACGGTTCCAGGTCCGCAAACGTCAGCGTGCCCGAACGCTTCGCCGTGCCCCGGGCATCGACTTTCACTTTCATCTTGCGATAGTCGAACTCGATTAGGGGAGGCTGCCCCTTCGTGTAGCGCCACAAGGTCGGCTCCGAAATGGTCCCGGCCTCCCTGGGCGTGTATTCGGGCGCAGAGCCATCCGGCAGGAGAGGAAGTTGAGCGATGTTGCGGACGGGCGTTTCCACGAGCTTGTCGGGCACCGGCTGCGGCGCCTGTTGTGCGTGGGCCAGCAACGGCTCTGGCCTGAGGCGCAGCGAGAGCCCGGTCAATCCGGCGCCGGAAACGCGCATCGCCTGACGGCGAGACATTCTCATGATGGCCTCCGGGGGTGGGAACGATTCTGTGGACAGGGATAAAGAAAGTCAAGCGATCACCAGCCGCCCTTCATCTGCCCATCGGCGAGTCGGCACTGGTGAGGGAACGTGAGGCTGCAATCCCCAACCGGTTTGCGCAATGCCGGATTCATCAATTCATGGATGTCGAGCTTCATCTCGTCTCGAGAGTACGCTGACACATCGAGGATTCCGGTATCCATGCGGATGGCGTCCTCGGGACAGACCTCCACACAGTATCCGCAGTAGACGCACACCCCCAGGTCGATGTCGAAGCGCACCGGGTACTTCTCGACATTGGGATCGGGGTGCTCCCCAGCCACAATGGTGATGCACTTCGCCGGGCAGACGGTCTCGCAGAGCATGCACCCCACGCAGCGGGGAGTCCCATCCTCGCGGACGGTCAGCCGGTGGCGGCTCCGGAATCGGGCCGCGAGCGGCCGGGACTCTTCGGGGTACTGAAAGGTGACTGACGCTCGGAGGTGTTTGAGCAGTCCCAGGCGGTGCGCCGAGTGAAGAAACAGGTTCCGGAAGAAGTGTGCGGAGGTGATCTTCAGACCACCGAGGATCAGCGGCACATAAAGCTTCTCCCAGAGGGTCAGCTCGCATCTGCGGACCACTTTGACGGCCATGGCATCAGTCGCCGAAAAAGGCCAAGACCGAGGCGGTGACCAGCACGTTGACCACCGAGATCGGAAACAGTCCCAGCCACCCTAATCGCATGAGCTGGTCGTACCGGAAGCGCGGCAGCGTCCAGCGGACCTGCATGAACAACCAGCAAAACACCACGACCTTGATGGAAAAGCTGGCAACGCCGAGCAAGACATAGGTCCACTGGGCGAGCGGGACCGTCGCTCCCCAGGGGAAGTGGAAACCGTCCGGCATGAGGTAGGGCACCTGCCAACCGCCCAGGAAGAGTGTGGTCGCGAGACACGCTACCATAATGGTTTCCAGGAAATCAGCGAGAAAGAACATCCCGAACTTCATTCCGCTGTACTCCACGAAATACCCGATGATCTCCGACTCCCCCTCAGGCAGGTCGAAGGGAACCCTTTTGGTTTCAGCCAGGGCTGCCGTCAGGAAAACAACAAAAGCCACCGGTTGAACAACGATCCCCCAGAGGGGAATCCAGCCGCCCAGCGTCTTTCCCTGCGCCCGTACGAGCTCCTCCAGGTCCATGGTTCCATAGATCATGACGACCCCGACGATCGCGATGCCGAGGGCAATCTCGTAGGAAATCATCTGCGCGGTCGCCCGCAGTCCACCCAGCAGCGCGTAGTTGTTGCGCGAGGCAAACCCGGCGAGGATCACGCCGTAGACCCCCAGCGAGAGCATGGCAAAGATATAGAGCAGCCCCACGTCGATCTTGGCGACCTGCAAGTCAATGACGCGGTCGCCGATGACGAAGCGATCCCCGAACGGGATGGCGGCAAAGCCGACGAGAGCGAAGAAGACCGAGAAGAAAGGCGCGAGAAGATGAAGAGTCCTGTCCACTCCGGCTGGAACCACGTCCTCCTTCATGAACATCTTGATGGAGTCGGCGAGGGGATGGAACAGGCCCATCAACCGCCACCCCAGGATGCTGGCACGATTGGCCCCGATTCTGTCCTGGATGACGGCCGACTGCTTGCGCTCTAGCCAGGTATGCAGCGCTGCGAGGTTCAAGACCCCGAAGAAGACGAAGACCGCCAGGACGAGCTTGATGGCCAGGTCGATCATCATTCAATTTGCGGTGGGGCGGCCGCTCCGCCCATCCGAGAGCAACGAATGGGCTCCGCGGCGGCTCATTGTTTGATCCGGGGACCCCATGGATCCCCGTTGGCCCCACCGCCTGTCACGGCTCGCTCACGCTCGCCGCGCTGACTGTCACAACGATCCGCCTCTTGTGGCGGAAACCCTATGGAGGTCGAGCCAAGCAGAGCTCCCTGCGATCCGATCGTTTGATAGCTCAAGCCCGCGAAGGGAGCCACGGTCTCGGCGAGGCCCTGGAAGATCTCCTGGGGAGTGCGCCAGGCCAGTGGGTGATCGAGTTGCCGGGCTATTTCCAGGAGAAGACTCCAGTCTTCGCGGGAGTCCGGCACGGGCGGGAACGCGAGCCCGATACGCTGAATGCGACCGTGGCAGTTCACGAAGGTCCCGTCTCTTTCCACATAGGCGGCGGTGGGCAGTACCCAGTGGGACCGGGACGCCGTCGAGGTTTCGTTGGTTCCCGAAAAAACCAAGAGGCGAAGCGTGCGCGACAGCTCCTGCAGCTTTTCTTCCCCGATGAGCGTCGCCAGGTCGTGGCCGAACACCCACAAGGCCTCGATGCGCCCTTGAAGGGCCTCATCGATGATGGCGGTGGCATCGGGCGCACCTGGGCCGGACAAGCCCAGCAACGTTGCCCCAAGCGTGTTGGGAGTCTTGTCGGCCTTGATGAGGAAGTCGTCTTCTTCGTATCCAGGCGGTGTCGGGACAGAAGCAGTCACGTGAGCTCCGAGGACGCCCTGGAAGATCTCCCGGATGAGGAACAGCTCCTCGTTGGTGAGTTGCGATGAGGCGATCACAGCGAGCCGCGACCCAGTCTTGTGTTGTTGGAGCCTTGCCAGTTCGGCTGCGATGGCTGCGACAGCCTGTTCCCAGGTGGAATCGACGCCCCGATTGCGGACCTTCGTCAGGCGTCCCTCGTCTATCCAGCGAAAACCATAGCGCCCCTCATCACACATCCACCACTGGTTGACGTCCGCGTTGTAGCGCGGCTTGAGGCGCAGGACGCGCGCGCCCTCGTTGAGATGCGGCCTATCCAGCACGTAATGAACGTCTACGTTGCAGCCCTGGGCGCAACGGTTGCACACCGTGGGAGCGCTCGAGAGGTACCAGACCCTGGCCTTGAAACGAAAATCCCGATCGGTGAGGGCTCCGACAGGGCAGATGTCCACGACGTTGCCCGAGTACGGATTGTCGAGCCGCTGACCAGGATAGAGCGCCAACTCGGCCCTGTCCCCTCGATTGAAAATGCCGAACTCCCCTGTCTTGGAGATCTCGTCCGTGAAACGCACGCAGCGTGAACACAGGATGCAGCGCTCCTGGTCGAGCATCACGTGGGGGCCGATGGCCACGGCCTTCTTCTTCTTGACCTTCTGCTCTCGAAACCGGGGGTCGTACAACCCGAAGTTCATGTAGAAGTTCTGAAGGTCGCATTCTCCCGACTGGTCGCAGACCGGGCAGTCGAGCGGATGGTTGGCGAGGAGGAATTCCAACACGGCCCGCCGGCCATCCTCAGCGTTGGCGCTCTTGGTGTGCACCACCATCCCGTCGGTCACGGGCGCATTGCAGGCGATCTGGAGCTTGGGGTTCTTCTCCACTTCCACCAGACAGATGCGGCAGTTTCCGGCGATGGACAGCCCCGGGTGGTAGCAGTAACGCGGGATGAACACCCCGAGTCGCTCCGCGGCCTGGATGACGGTGCTGCCCTGGGGCGCATCGATCTGCCGGCCGTCGATCGTCAGGATGGGCATGCCGCAGCCTCGCTCGTTCGGGCGCACGCTCCGGTCCGGATGTGCGCCTCGAACTCCGCCCGGAACTTCGTGATGTAGGATTGGACCGGCCAGGCCGCCGCGTCTGCGAACACACAGATCGTCTTGCCCTCCATGTCGCGGGCAATGGCCAGCAGATCATCCAGGTCCTGGAGCCTTCCCCCTCCCTCGGAAAGACGACGCATGATGCGATGAACCCAGCCGGTGCCCTCGCGGCAGGGAGAGCACTGGCCGCATGACTCGTGGGCGAAGAACTTGGCGGCGGACTGGAGGGCGTCGAGCATACAGGTGGTCTCGTCCATCACGATCACGCCACCGGAGCCGGCCATGCTGCCTGCCGCCATGAGGGAGTCGAAGTCCATGCGGACGTCGATCTCTTCTGCGGTGAGCACCTTCG
>JACOUA010000053.1 GCA_016178075.1 Acidobacteriota bacterium | reverse complement strand
GGCGCAGACCACGGCGTCGGGCACCATTCGCGGGACGGTCAAGGATGAAACGGGTGCCGCGCTGCCCGGCGTCACCGTCGCGCTGACCAGCCCGGCGCTGCAGGTCGGGCAGGTCGTCGTCGTGACCGATCCGGATGGCAACTATCGCTCGGTGGACCTGCCTGCCGGGACATACCGCGTCACATTCGAGCTGGCTGGCTTCACCACCTTCGTGCGCGAGGACCTGCGGCTCAACGTGGGCTTTGTGGCGCGGGTCGACGTGACGATGGCAGTGGGCAGGCTCGAGGAATCGGTGACGGTCAGCGGGCAGAGCCCAGTCGTGGACCTGTCGACGACGAGCACCAGTGCGAACTTCACGCAGGAAGTGCTCGACACGGTGCCGCGCGGGCGCGACATATGGGCGGTGCTGGCCATGACCCCAGGGGTCACCCTGTCCGGGAGCCCTGACGTCGGCGGCAGTAGTATGGCCGACCGCTCGTCGATGGAAACCTACGGCGTGGGGGCTCAACCCAAGCTGGAGATCGAGGGCATCGACGTGACGACCGGCCCCGACGAGAATTCGGCCGTGTACTTCAACTACTTTGGTTTCCAGGAGATCCAGATCAAGACGTCGGGCACCGACGCCGAGGTGGGGGTGCCCGGCCTCCAGATGGTGGCCGTGCTCAGATCCGGGGGCAACGATTTTCACGGCCGGTACGGAGGGTCGTACCAGGGGCCGAAGTTGCAGAGCGACAATCTCAATGCGTCGCTGCGGGCGCAGGGGCTCCGCCAGACGAACCCGCTCAAGTACCACTTCGACGTGGACGCCGATCTGGGCGGCCGGATCTTGCGGGACAAGTTGTGGTTCTACGGCGGCTACAATCGCCAGCAACGCGTCAACAACCCGCTGGGGTTCGCCGCGGGCCCGGGGCCGGATGGTCGGTACTTGACCGGCGACGAGCCGCCCGCCGACTACGAGCAGAGTCTGACCCAGTACAACCTGAAGCTGTCGTGGCAGCTCTCGAAGAACAACCGGCTCATCGGCGTGTACCAGAGGGGCACGAAGCTCCGGCCTCAGGGAAACGAAGCGAGCATTTTCCGGCCGCTCGAGGCGACGCAGGACTACTACGATCCGACCTGGGTGAAGAAGGGCGAGTTCCAGAGCACGATCGGCGCCCGGACGTTGATCAACGTCGTCGGGGGCTACGGCGGGTACTTTGCGGACTACTCGGCAATGCGCTCCCCGTTCTACCGGCCGGACAGCCCGAGCCGCCTGGACCGCGAGACCGGCCTGCGCACCGGCGGCCATAACTCCTCCGACCAGCGGCCGCGCGACAAGTGGCAGGTCGACAGCAGCATCAGCTTCTTCCCGGAGAAGTTTCTCGGCGGGCGCCACGAGCTGAAGACGGGCGCGACCGTGTACTGGTACCACCACGCCACGGGCCGGCTGAATCACCCCCATGGCAACTACGTGCTCATCTTCGACCGGGTGGGCGGCGTCTCCGGCCAGCCGGTGGAAATCGAAATCAACAACTCCCCGCTCCAGCCGGACAACCGGCAAACGACGTACGGGTGGTACCTGAAGGACACGTGGCGGGTCACCGATCGGCTGACGGCCAACCTGGGCATCCGCTGGGAGCGCCAGGACTCATTCCTGCCGGCACAGTCGAAAGAGGCCAGCCCGGGGTTTCCGACGTTGTTCCCGGCCGGGTCGTTCCCCGCGCGCGACATTCTGACCTGGATGCGCGTGCTGCCGCGAGTGGGGCTGGCGTGGGATCTGAACGGCAAGACGGTCGTCAAGACCTCGTTCGGCCTCTACAACTACCGCCTCGGAGACACCTTCGCCGGGGAGTACAACCAAAACGCGCTCGTCAACGCGAGATACCGCTGGCGCGATCTCGACGGGAACGGCAAC
This sequence comes from Acidobacteriota bacterium, assembly GCA_016178075.1. Taxonomy (GTDB): domain Bacteria; phylum Acidobacteriota; class Vicinamibacteria; order Vicinamibacterales; family JACQTH01; genus JACQTH01. The sequence goes on along the minus strand of JACOUA010000053.1, from coordinate 6,543 downwards.
TACACGCCGGGCGAGGTGAACCTCGATCTGAACGGCCCCGATTTCATCAACATCACGGGGGCCCGCAACAACATCCTCAACCCGGACCTGAAGCAACCCATGACGATGGAGGTGACGGCGAGCTTCGAGCGCGAGTTGAGAGAGAACCTGGGCTTCCGCACGGTGTATGTCTTCAGGCGCCTTGAGAACTTCTACGACCAGCCGGGTCCGAATGTGTTGCGGCCGCGCGACGTCTACAACATTCCGATCACGCGCCGCGATCCGGGGCCGGACGGGGTGCTGGGCACCGCCGATGACGGCGGGCGCGTGACCTTCTACGACTATGACCCGGCCTACCGGGGGGCGGCGTTCGTGGGCAACCAGGTGACCAACAGCCCGAACATCGATCGGTACCACACCGTCGAGGTTGCCCTGACCAAGCGGCTCTCGCGCCGGTGGATGGCCTCGGCTTCCTTCTGGGCGGTGAAGAACCACCGGTGGATTACCCGCACGTTCGAGAGTCCCAACGACGACTTCTTCCCACTCGACGAGATCTGGGAATGGGCGGGGAACGCCAGTGGCAGCTATCGGCTCCCTTGGGATATTCAGCTCGCCGGGTTCCTGCAGAGCAAGCAGGGCGTTCGAGGGCAGCGGACCTACGTCTTCCGGGCCGTGGATCCCGATGGGGGACCCCGGATCAATCAGCTCAGCACGGTGACCTTGCGGCTCGAGCCGTACGGCACGCGCAAGGGTGCGGCGATCAATCTTGTGAACCTGCGCGCCAGCAAGGAATTCTCGCTCGGTGGCCGGCGGCTCGGCTTCGATGTGGATCTGTTCAACCTGCTGAATTCGAGCGCGCCGACTTCCATGACCTTTGTGGGGAGCCCGATCTTCGGATACGCCACCAACGTGACCGCGGCGCGTATCGTGCGTCTTGGGGCGCGGTTCAGCTTCTGACAACACGAAGGGCACGAAGCCACGAAGAAGGCACAGGGTGGGCGGGCGGACGGGGCGGACCTAAAGATCCGCCCTCGTCGCGGGCCTGCTTTCGTGGTGCCAGGCTTTAGCCTGGCCTTTGGAGGATGGCGATGAGAGAGACACTCGTGACTGCGGTCCTGGCGTTGAGCGCGTCGATCGCCTACGCCGATGCCCTCAACTGCAACCTCACGCAGTACAAGGCGGCGTCCGGCCTCACAGCCGGCGTCGCCGACGATACGCTGACGCTCACCTGGGACGGGGACAAGGATCAGGAAGTGCGGCTGCGGCTGGCGATCGATGCCGGGACGCCGACGATCCGCGACCTCGCCGTGCGTAAGAAGGGCGCACAGTGGGCCTCGCTCGCTAGCAACATGACGCCCGAGTTTCGGGTGGTTTCCGGTCTGCGCCGCGCCACCGACCAGCAGCTGCAGCCGCTCAAGCAGCTTGGCGTCGAAATCACGCCCGCAGTCCTCGACCAAATCAGGTGGGAGGCGTTCTGGGACGCGCCGCTGAACATCCCCGGCGGCGATGCCGCCCACGGAGGGTCGACGCCGCCGCTCGAAGGCATTGCCAACCAGCCCGGGTTGCCGCGCCAGCCGGAAGAGGTCAGGCGTGTGACAGCCACCTATCGGGCGCAGAGCTGTGAGGTGAAGACGAACGGGGCGCGCCTCGAGGTGACGTTCCCCGGCGCGGAGCTGGGCGTCTTCTCCGGACGGCTGGAGTACACCGTCTACAAGGGCACGAACCTGATTCAGCAGGCCGTGGTGGCGAAGACGGACGAGCCATCGGTGGCGTACAAGTACGACGCGGGCCTCAGGGGGCTGGCGATCCAGCCCGCGTCGCGGATCGTGTGGCGCGACACCTCGAATCTCTGGCAGGACTACGGGTTTGGCGGCGCGACCAACGAGGCCCCGGTCCCCCTGAAGACGAGCAATCGCCTCGTGGTCGCCGAAGGGCCGGGAGGCTCGATTGCGGCGTTCCCGCCGCCGCATCGCTTCTTCTGGGCGCGCGAAATCGAGTTCAACCTCGGATATAGCTGGTATCGGAAGGATAGTCCCTCATCGTTCGCGTTCGGCATCCGGCAGGCCGAGAGGGAGGAAGAGCCGACGGCGATGGGCCGAGGCGCTGAGGACGTCCGCCAGAATTTCGCGCTCTACAGCGCGCGCCCCGGGACGTGGCAGCGGATGCCGGTGTTCTTCTACGTCAGCGCCGAGCCCGGTCAGGTCACACTCCAGTCGGCGCTGGCGTTCACGCGTGGGGATCGCTTCAAGCCGGTCGCCGGCCATCAGGTCATGGCGACCCACTTTCACACGAGCTTCGTGCAACGGCTTCACGAATCAGGCAGCCTGGACACGAAGCTGCCCGATCTCGACGCGATAAAGGCGGCGGGGATCAACATCTTCGCGCCGACCGATGTCCCCATCTTCACGAAGTTCGTCAGCGGAAAGCCCGAATGGCAGTTCGCCCGCGGCGCCGATCGCCTGAAGCTTCAGGCCGACTACTACGAAGCCGCCCGGAGGCATTCGGACAAGAACTTCCTGATCATGCCGGACGAGGAAGTGTTTGCCGGCAATCTCGGTGGACACAATGATCTCCTGCTGTCGAAGCCGCTCTTCTGGACGCAGGAGCGCGCCACGGGGCAGCCATTCGTTGAAGAGCACCCCACGTACGGCAGGGTGTACCACGTCGGCGGCCAGGCGGACATGATGGAAATGGCCAAGCGCGAGAACGCGCTCATCTTCATGCCGCATCCGCGGTCGAAGGGGTCGACGGGGTTCCCGGACGCCATCAAGGACACGGCCCACTTCAGGCACGAGCACTATCGGGGGATTGGGTATCGCTGGGGCATGGGGGTGGACGGGTCCGAGACGCGGCTGTGCGACTATCGCTGCCTGCCCCTGTTCGATGACCTGAACAACTGGGTGGCCGACGTGCCCACGCCCCCCAAATATATCCAGGCCATCTCGGAAACCTATCGAAAGGGGCCTGGCGACGACATCTACGCCAATAATCCTGTCAACTACGTGAAGGTCGATCGGCTGCCCGGGCCTGAGGACTGGAGTCCGATCATCGCCGCGATGAAGCGCGGGGATTACTTCGTGACCTCAGGCGAGGTGTTGATCCCGTCGTACGTCTGCCGCCGTTTGGCAAGCACCGGTTCCAGATCCCATTCGACGCGACCGGCAAGAAATGGGTGCGGTTCGCCGTGTGGGATATTGCAGGCAACGGCGCGATGGTTCAGCCCATCAAGCTGCAGACGCTGACCACCACGACAGCGGCGCGGTGATCGTAGCGCGGTGATCGGAGGCCACGAGTTTCATGGCGGGTACGATGGGTCGTACCCGGGGCCGAAGCTGCAGAGCGACAATCTCAACGAGTCGCTGCGCGCGCAGGGACTGACCGCGTAGCCGCTCAAGTATCACTGGAGAGCCTCATGATCAGGCGACTTTGTGTTTCCGGCGCGCTGACACTGATAGTCGCGCTCGCGCTGACTGGCGCGGCGCTGCAGGCGGATCCGCTGGCATGCAACCTGGGTGGGTACAAGGCGCAACAGGGGCTGACGGCTGTCGTGGAGCAGGACACCCTGGCGCTGACCTGGGAAGGCGACAAGGGCAGCGAGCTGCGCATGCGGCTGGGGATCGACGCCGGGCGCCCGACCGTCCGCGAACTGGCGGTGCGCCAGAAAAGCGGCCAGTGGAGGGCGCTCGGTCGCAACCTGACGCCGGAGTTCAACGTCACGAGCGGCAAGCGTCGCATCGGCGGGGACCAGGTCGCCACGTTTCAGGCTCTCGGCGTGGACCTCACGCCCGAGGTGATCGAACGCGAAAAATGGAACGCCTTCTGGGACGCCCCGCTCGTCATCCCCGGCATGGTGATTGGCGCCGCCGGGTCAGGGGGCTCCGCCGCGCAACTGCCCGGCATCGATTTACCTCGCAAGCCCGACGAGATTCGGCGCGCGGCGGCGACGTTCAACGCGAACGCCTGCACGGTCAAGACGGACGGCGCGCGGCTGGAGGTGAGCTTCCCCGGCGTGTCGGTCGGCGTCTTCTCGGGGCGGCTTCAGTACACCGTCTACAAAGGCACGAACCTCGTGCGTCAGGAGGTCATTGCCAAGACAGAGGATCCGTCGGTGGCCTATCAGTACAGTGGAGGGCTGAAGGGATTCTCGACGGCGTCGCAGCGCGTCCGGTGGCGCGACACGGGTGGGGACTGGCAGAAGTACGAATTCGGGGGTTCGCCGAACGAGAACCCGGTGCCGCTCCGGGCGCGCAACCGCATTGCGATCGTCGAAGGTCAAGGCGGTTCGGTGGCGGTGTTTCCACCGCCGCACAAATTCTTCTTCTCGCGCGAAATCGAAATCAATCTCGGCTACGTGTACTACCGCAAACACGACGAGCAGTCGTTCTCGGTCGGCGTCCGTCACAGCGAGAACGAGGAAGTCTACAAGCCGATCGGCCCCAACGCGGAGCGGATGTTCCAGGGCGCACTCCGCTTTGCCGAAGGCAACTTCGCTCTGTACAACGCGGCCCCCGGCACGTGGCAGCGGATGGCGGTGTATTTCTACCTGAGCCCCGAAGGAGGGAACGCCACAAACGATGCCGTGCTCGCCTTCACGAACGGCGACCGGTACCGGCCGCTGGCCGGGCACCAGACGATGATGACGCACCTTCATTCGCCATTTACGAAGGAGCTGCTCGCGGAGGGCTCGCTCGACAATCAGATGCCGTGGATTCCGGCGATCCGCGCGCGGGGTGTCAACATCATCCATTTTTCCGATTTCCATGGCGACCCCGACATGCGGGACCCAGGGCCGAAGCGGTTGGCCTCGCAGCAGAAATACTTCGAAGCCTCGCGCCGCCATTCCGACAAGGAGTTCCTAATCCTGCCGTTCGAGGAGCCCTGGGATTATCTGCTGCCGCCGGCGGGCGGGGAGGGGGCGAATTCTGCCTTTGGCTCCGGGCACTGGAATACGTTCTTCCCCAGGCCGGTCTATTGGACCCAGAAGCGCCAGCCAGGCCAGCCGCTCGTCGAGCAGCATCCGGAGTACGGCACGGTGTACCACGTGGGGAGCCAGGAAGACCTGCTCGAACTGATGAAGCGCGAGAATGGGTTCTTCTATCTGGCCCACCAGCGCACGAAAGGAACGAGCGGTCTGCTCGACCTCAAGGTCAAGCATCAGCCGTACTTCCGCACCGACTATTTCCTCGGCGGGGAGTACCGCGCCAACGTGCCGACCGACCTGTCGCAGAAGCGCATGCTGGAGTGGCCGGGCCTCGATGCCATGGACGACATGAACAACTGGACGGCCAGGACGGGGCTGCAGCCGAAGTATCTCGTCGCGGCCACCGACACGTACATGAAGTGGCCCGAAGACGACATCTACCCGTCGACGTTCGTCAACTACGTCAAGGTCGATCGCCTGCCGAAGTTCGACGAAGGCTGGGCCTCAATCGTCCGCGCGATGAAAGGAGGCCAGTTCTTCGTGTCCTCGGGCGAGGTGCTGATCAAGCAGTTCGCCGTCGAGGGAGCGGGCGCCCGGCGGACCATCGCTGCGGAGTTCGACTGGACGTTCCCGCTCGATTTCGTGGAAGTGGTGTGGGGCGACGGGCAGAAGACCGACCGGCAAATCATCTCGATGACCGATCTGCCGCCGTTCGGGAGCAAGCGTTCTTGCTGACTGAAACGTGCCAGCCATGAGAATTGCTCGTTCAGGACGGCGGTAAAGGAAGGGCCATGAAGACCGCGCGGGTCCTCGCGTCGATTGCCGTTGCCGTCGTCGTGTGCCGCGCTGACGCCGATCCTCAGGACCGCCCGAATAGCCGCGAGGCCTATGACGTGGTGGTGTTTGCCAGGGATCTGATGATCGGGATGCGCGACGGCGTCAAACTCGCAACCGATATCTACCGGCCCGCCATCAACGGCACGCCGATTCCGGAGAAGCTGCCGATCCTGTTGCAGAGAACGCCGTACAACAAGGAAGGGCCGGGGCTGGTCCAGCAGGCCCGGTACTTCGCGAGCCACGGCCACGTGGTCGCGCTACAGGACGAGCGCGGCACATACAAGTCGGAGGGCGTGCAGAGCAAATACATCGGGTACGGGAAGGACGGATACGACACCATCGAATGGCTCGCGACGCTGCCGTACACGGACGGCCAGATTGGAATGTGGGGAACGTCGTACGCGGCGCACACCCAAGCCGGCGCGGCCATCCTCCATCCCCCGCACCTGAAGACGATGGTGCTCAATTGCGGCGGGCTCTACAACGGGTGGCTCTACAAGGTGCGCAACCACGGCGCGTTCGAGCTCGCGCAGCAGACCACGTGGGCGTTCGGTCAGCTCGCCGCGCAGGCCAAGGATCCCACCGCCGCCGCGCTACTCAAGGGCGAGAAGGCCGCCGATTGGGTCGGCGTCCTGCACGCGAGGCGGGGGTTGAACCCGCTCTCGATCGCGCCGAATTTCGAAGACTACTACTTCGAAATCATGACGCACGCCGACTACGACGAGTACTGGAAGCAGAGCGATCTCAACTGGTCGCTCTACTACAACCAGACCGCCGACATTCCGATGCCGCACCTCACCGGGTGG
>JACOUA010000052.1 GCA_016178075.1 Acidobacteriota bacterium | reverse complement strand
CGGCAAGAACGGTGGGGCCGACTCTGGTCAACGGTTCCTCCATGATAGCAGCGCGTGGCGCCCGTCGACGTAAAATGTCGGCTCGGTCGTGGGTCAAACTGACCCACTACCATCGCTTCGTTCGCCTGCCTGGCCTGCACGTTTCGTCATCCGCTCATGAACCGCCGCGCTCTGACCCAAGCTGTCATCGTGTCCGCGATCTTCGTGCCGGGGGCGCCGTTCATCGGCGAGATCCGGCTGGCCCTGCGCGACGCGTTTCCTCGCGCCTTCATCCCCACGATCGCGATCTCGATCGCGGCGGCCCTCGTCATCCCCTGCCTCGTCGTCCTGGCGCGCGTCCGCACCCGCAGGCTCCTTCGGTACGGCGCGATCGGGTTGGCGCTCGCACTCGTCGCGCTCTACTGGTTGACGACGAGGACCGGCATCCTCGAAGTGGATTCCGTCGAGCTCTTTCACTTTCTCGAGTACGGCACCGTGGGGACGCTCTTCTATCGAGCGTTCCTGCCAACCGGAGACGTGACTGTGTTTCCGCTGACGCTGCTGGCCGGCGCGATCGTCGGAACGACGGACGAGTGGGGACAGTGGCTGGTGCCGACCAGGGTCGGCGAGGCGCGCGACGTGTACCTGGATCTGTTCGCGGTCGCGTGCGGTCTGCTGTTCGGGGTCGGCCTCCAGGCGCCGGGACCGTTCGCGCGACTATCCGCCCCGTCGTTGCGAAGGGCGGGACGGTTCGGTGCCGCGGCGGTTCTGCTGTTTGCGGTCTTCTATCATCTGGCCCACCTCGGGTATGACATTCGAGATTCGCAGATCGGCTCCTTCTACTCGGCCTACACGACGGACGAGTTGGACGCCGCAACCGCCGACCGCGCGGTGAGATGGCGGTTGGATCCGCCGACCCGGTTGAAGCCGCTGGCGATCGAGGACTTCTACCTGACCGAGGCGGGGAGCCACGTGTTCCACCGGAACGCGTACTACGAGGGCGGGCATTTCTACCTGGCGTGGAAGGAGAACCAGATTCTCGAGACCTACTACGATCCGTTTCTCGATCTGCATTCCTTCAGCAGCGGGGTGTTGCACCGTTGGGCGCCGGCACAGCGCGCGGAGGTCGAGGGCAAGGCCATCGCGCCGTCGCCCGCCTTGTACGAAAGCCCCGCGGGCCGCGAGCGCATCGTCGTGTCGCCGACCAAGACCCAGTTCTGGATCGGAGTGGCGGGTCTCGTGGGGCTGTTGTTGTGGCTTCCGCCTCGCCACAAGCGCGAGAAATCTCCAGGGCCGGCATCATAGAAACTTGTCTCATCCGACACGGATTTCGGCCCTGGAGATTTCTAGGTTCGCCCCGCGCGCCGGTAGGGTGAGATGAGCCCCACTTTCGCGGCCTGCACGGCGAAATCGGTGTCGTCGAACTCCTTCACGATCCGCTGATACAGTGCGGTCGCCTGCGGTCGCTGGCCCCAGATGTCGTGAATCCGGGCCACATACAGCATTGAGGGCCCTTTGATCCACGTCGGCGTGCCGCGGTTGGCGCCGCCGATGACCCGATTGAAGAGGTCGGCCGCGCGATCGAGGCGGTCGCGCTCGAATTCCAGCAGCGCGCTCCGGTACCGCACCTGCACGTTGCCCGGGTGCTGCTGCTCCATCTTGGCGTAGAAGGCCTCGGCTTCGTTCCATCGCCGCTCGGCCACCAACCGGTTGCCGGGAATGAGCGCGGCATACACCGATGCCGCACCGCTCGCCGTGCGCTCTTCGGCCAACTTGATCTGTCGCCGCGCGGCACGGTGCCAGCGCTCGAACTTCTTGTCGTTGAGGAGGCGCTGCAGATCCTCGATGCCGCGGCGGTCCCCGAGCTGCGATCGGTACACGCCCCGACGCAGCAGGAAGGTCGGGAGGACCCACGTCGGCTTCGAGACGCCCGCATCGATGGCGGGCGTCAGGGTCGCGATCGCCTCCTCGAGCCGCCATTGCTGCTGATAGGCGGCGGCCAACCCGGTCGTGGCGCCATACAGATGCTGGTCGCGGAAGTGGGGATCACGCGCGCGCGCGCGCGTGATCACATCGCCGAACCCGGCGGCGGCCGCGGCGTAGTGCTCGACGGTCGGATGGAGCTCGGTTTCGGCGAGCGTGAGCAAGGCCTTCGGGTTGTCCGGATACGCCCGCTTGAGATCCAGCGCCAGCCGCACCGCCTCGTCCGGGCGTCCTTCCAGATCGGAGTAGATGTCGATCAGGTTGAAATGCGCTTCCTGGCCCCAGAGCTCGCCGCCCTGCGCCGCGCGCTGGATCTGCTTCAGGCCTTCGGTGCGATTGCCCGACGGGAGGAAGAGCAGCACGCTCAGGACCCTGACGAAACTCGGCGCGATGGCGACGTAGTAGTTGTAGAGCCCGAGGGTGTAGTAGCCGTCGGCGTCGGCGGGCACGAGCCGCACGTACTCGTCGGAGAGCCGCTTCGCTTTGGCGGCGTCGCGCGCGGCGCCCCAGATCCCCTTGCCGTGCTCGAATCGATAACCCGCCCGCGCGCCGTACGCCTGCGCGAGATAGAAGAGCGCTTCCCGGTCGCCCGCGTTCCGGTCGCGCCGCGACGAGGCGTGGTCGATGAACGTGTCGACCCGCGTTTCGAACTCGGCCGCGTGACCGTCTCCTTCATCGAGGCCGATCGCGTCGAGCGCGAGCAGCACGGCACATTCGGCGCCAAGGTTCTCGGGCTCCTTGGCGGCGAGGGCGCGGAACTGCTCGTAGGCGCCTCGCGCGTCGCCTTGCTTGAGCCTGGTAAGACCTGATCGAACCGACTCGGGCAGGTTGGGAGCGG
>JACOUA010000051.1 GCA_016178075.1 Acidobacteriota bacterium | reverse complement strand
GTACACGTTCCCGCAGCACTTATAGGTGCCAACCGCCTGCCGGTTCGTATAGAAGCTCACGATCGATCCGCGGTAGTTCAGATCCTGGCCGTTCCACTTCTCGATGTAGCGCAGGAAGTTGTGAACGCCCCCGTCGGTTCCGAAGTCCTGATTCGGATTGCCGGCCGTGGGTCGTGGAAACGACAACCCCTTGCCGCTGACGATGGCCACCCGGTACGTCGTGTCGAAGGCCGGCCGGCCGTTCGGGTTGTGCGGCGTCTGGAACGACCGGATGTCGTTCCACGAGTTGGAGAGGAACGTGACGGAATCCGCGATGATCGCCGTCGCGACGTGGGCGTTGTTGTAGGTCGCGGAAATGCCTTCCGCGGTGCTGGCGTTGTAGTCGCCCTGCAGGTAAACCGGGTTCTCCGACGCGATCGTCAGGCCAGGCGCGACGATATTGCCCCGCCGCCCGTTGACGATCGTGAGCGCGCGGCGGAAGAAGATCGGCCGGTTCACCCGGGCGGTATTGCGGTCGACAAGCGTCCAGGGCCGCGCGCCGGCGGTGAGAGGCGCGGTGCCACCCGCGGGCACAATCGGGGTCTCACCGTACACCTCGAGCTGGGCGTTGCCGTTCACGTCCTCGCCGCTGTCACGCACGCCGTTCGGCGTCCCATTGGCATCGTTCGGGTTGACGAAGTCCTCGAAGCCGTACTCCGCAGTTTCGTTGTTGGACGCGTTCCGGTTCTGCCGGCGATCCGAGAAATACACGACGTAGCCGGTCTCCCGCATGATGTTCGCGCCCTGACTCTGCAGCCACAGCGTGAGGTTGCGGACGTCCAGCTCGATGTAGTGCATCACGCCGCCGAGAAAGACATCGGACTCTCCTGGGGGAACGTTGTCACGCAGGTTGCCCTCGCGCGGGTCGTACAGCACATTCGGCCAGTAGTCCGTCGGCTGCTGACTCACCGCGTTCGTCACCGGCTGCATCCCGCACGGCGGGAACGTGAGGGGATTGTCCCGCACCCGCTGGAGGCGGATGACAGCGTTCGGGTTGGGCTCGCGCTGCGTGCAGATGTTCGTATCGGGAATGTTCCTCACACCGAGCGACAGGTTGCGTCCGGCAATGCCCCTATTGAGGATCTCCAGCGTGACGTCCGTCCATGATCCCGCGGGCGTCTGGCGCTCGATCTTGATGAACCCCGAAATCAGCGGCGTCCCCTGCGGAGTGGTATATCCATCGATCGGCAGGCCCGCGGCCGCGACCGGCGGGTGCGTCGCGTCCACGACGTAGCCCGACGCCAGGATGTTCTCCAGGCTCACCGGCGCCTGCGGCGTCACGGTCGGCAGGTTGGTGATATCGAGGGCGGTATCGGACAGCAGAATCCGCAGGCTGGCCATCGTGAAGAACCGCTGCGCCAGCACCGTCGACGGATCCGGCGCGGCCGGACTCGGCCGCCTGATGATGTCGATCGGGGTCGCGCCGTCCCGGACGAGGGGGAGGTCGAGTCGCCGCGCCCCGGTCCGGCTGTTGCGGATGTTGCCGTTGTAGGTTCCGATCGACAGATTCGTCCAGGTGGGCTCGTTTCGCGCCGATCCGAGCGTCCCGAGCAGGCTGCCTTCATTCCTCGCGAGGTTGCGATAGACGCCCGGTACCGTCGTGACCCGGACATTACCCCGGTAGCCGGTATTCGTATCCCACCCGTTTGACAAGTTCGTGCGAATCACCTCACCGAGCGCCGTCACCCGGTCGGCCAGCGTCAGGTCGTTGCCGTCGCCCTCCGCCAGGTACAGATGGCCGTTGGTGTGGACGCGGCCCCCGAAGTCGAAGTCCGGACCGGCAAAGAAACTCAGATCCATTTCCGAGAAGATGCCGAACTGGAAGACCGGGATGCTAACCGTCTGGAGCGTCCGGGCGAGGCTCGATTCTCCGCCCGACGCCGTGCGGGCCACCGTCGTAATCGTGTACGGCGTCAGCAGCCCGACGAAGCCCTGAAACGGCCCCGACACGATGGTCCGGTTTTCGGCCACCGGATTCCCGTTGGCGTCCGTGGGGAATTGAATCCGGTAGCCGAGCTCGGTGCCGTTGCCGGCGAAGCTGATGTCCGGCAGCACCGGCGGCGTGTTGGTCAGCGCAGTCACCTGCGCGCCGGTCGGACGAAACGTGACGGTGAAGAGGTTGCCCAGATCCGTGGTCAGCTTCTCCAGCCCGGCGTGCGCGGCGTAGAACGCCTGCGTCCGGTCGCGATCGACGCCGCGCATCCGCTGATCGGTCATCACGGTCGCGGTGAAGCCGGCCAGGATGCACGACGCGAGCAGCACCATCAGCATGGCGGTCACCAGCGCGACACCGGACTGGCTTCTCATAGTTATCAGTTATCAGTTATCAGTTCTCAGTTATCAGTTACTGAAAACTGACAACTGAGAACTGAAAACTACTACTGATACCGATCCACGTACGCGAGGCCGCGCAGGCTGAGCTGCGTGGCGAGGTTCGTCCGAAACGTCTGACGGCTGCGTGTATCGATCGACTCCGAGCGCCCGGACAGAAACAGGTTGATTTTGCGGATCTGCGCCGCCGTGTTCGGCGCCACCGGTTCGGGCACGTTCACCAGCGCGGGGTTGATCGCGTTCGAACCGTCGATCAGATCGTACGTGATCTGCACGTTGTCGATGACGAGCGCCACCGCGATCGCAGGCTCGAAATTCCGGCGGCGCACCAGCCGCGGCACCTGCGGATTCGTCACGGCGTCGATGTAGTACGTCACCATCGTGACGCGCGTGGCGGTCGTTGGCGGAAACACGCCGTTCTGGTCGTCCAGCGAGCTGATGCCCCCGAACTGCGTGTTCACCTGGTTGAAGGCGAACGCATCCCCCGCGTCGAAGAACATCGTCTGGCCGCCGTCGGTGCCGGTGACGGTCTGGAGCGCGTTCCCCCGCGCATTTGTGAACAGGATGACGTCGCCGGTGCGGATCGCCGCGGGGCCGCCCGTGATCGGCGTTCGGGCGTCAACGCGGGCTCTTGTGCCGCCGTTCGTGATCGCCGCCAGCGGGAAGTCGTCGATCGCGAGGCTCCGGTCGGCGAACAGGACCGTGATGAGGTCGGTGGCCTGTCCGTCGACGCGCGGCCCGAGATCGCGGCCCGTCGTCACCGCCTGCAGGACCTGCCCGGCCGGAAACGTCATCGCGACCGGCCCGGGGCGATTGATCGGGCGCGATCCGGTGCCCGACGGCACCGGAACTCCGCCGGTCGGGATGCCGTTGCCCGTCTGGATGAGATCGCGCGTCATGTAGCTCATGCCGGCCCGGACGTTCTGGTTCGTCTCGAGGATGTTGGAGCCGATCTGGTTCGTCTGCTGCGCCGCCATGAAGGCCTGGAGCGTCAGGCCGGTCACGATCACGGTAATGCCCATCGCAACCGCGAGCTCCACGAGCGTGAAGCCTCGCCGGGCTTGCACATCTGAAATGAGCACGGCACGGGCCGACTTTGCCGTACTAGCCGGGCGTAGCCGGCAGCCGCGGGGGCGGCTGCCGGATCTGGTCACGAAGCTTCGCTCGCTTCGTGGATTCGTCGGTCCGAGGGGAGGCTTCGTTGCCTTCATGCGAACGATGAAATCAGTGTCGTGACGACGTACTGCCGCGTGAGCGAACCAATGCGGTACGTCACTGTCACCGTCAGGCGGCGGATGTTCAGCGCTTCGTCGCGAATCCGGATGTCGCGCGTGTACCCGTCGAGCGGCGTCCACACGTCATCCGCCGTCCCCAGCAGATTGTCTGGGCCGGGCGACACGACTCGCTGAAGCTCGCCGTCATCGCCGGTGTTGATGAGGCCGTCAGGCCCCGGATCGCGAAGCGGTTGCGGGCCGTCCAGGAAGACGCCATTGTTCGCAACGTTCTGCAGCTGCGCCCAGCTGAGGACATGCGTGTCGCGCGCCGCGTACACGCTCTCGATCGCCTCCGCCGCCTTCTCCTTCGCGATGAAGTCCGGCTGCGACGAGGCGAGCATCGTCATGCCCTGGGCGAAGGCGGCCAGCAGGCTCAGGAGCCCGACGGCGACGATGCCGAGCGCGAAGACGGCTTCCATCATGGTGAAGCCGGCATCAGGGACAGACTTCATGTAGTAGTCAGCTCTCAGCGCTCAGCTTTCAGCTCTTAGCAGCTTCGTTTACCTGCGGCCGCGCGGTGGCGCGGCCAACTGATAGCTGAGAGCTGACAGCTGATAGCTCCCGTCTTCACATCTGCACCCATGTCCGCCCGTTCCAACGATATCCCATCACGCGCCCCGTCGATCCGAAAAGCGTCGTCGCGCGCGCGGTGTTGGTGTTGCTCTTGCTCCGCCGCTCGCTCAGGGCCTCCTCGCGCGCGTAGACCAGGAGACCCTTCACCAGGCGCAGCGCTGCATTTGCCCGGGCCTCGGGCACCGCCTGCTGGACGGCCAGCACCGATATCGCGGTCAACACGACTCCGGTCGCGACGACGATCAACAGCTCGAGGAGCGAGAACCCCCGATCGGACGGGCAACCCTTGCGCATACTGCGAGTTAGCCGTATTCGAAGATCGGCTGGAGCCCGGCACAGCACAGCTTACACCCTCGACCGCTGGGCTGAATTGCGGCCATGCCCGTACTGGCAGAACCGGCGCTGGCCGGAAAGGCTATGGGTGGTGGCGAGGGGGGGCGCTGAAACGCGAGGCGTGGGTGAAGCAGGGCGTCACGACGAATCGCCCGCTGCGCCTCATCGGACTTCTCTCCAGGCGCCGACGACGAACGTATCCGCCCCACTCTGCCCGTTGTAGGTCACAGTAGCGCCGATATGTATGCGGTTGGACGTGACTAGGTTGCTGGCGTTCGCAGCGCCTTCCGCCGTGATTTGGCCGAAGAGGTTCACGTTGCCCCCGATCTCGATCTGCTCGTGGACTAGGATTCGCCCCTCTACGCCGGGCGCCATGCCAAACTCTCCCGTGACTTCCAGGTCGCCGTCGGTCACGAACATCAGGTCGGGCGTCTCAGGAGAGAAAGTCCGGCCGCTGCTGATATCGATCGAGCCTTGGGCGATAATCGTGATCTGCCGGGGAACTGCACTAGTGCCGCGTACGTCGACGGGACCTTCGACGTAGAACGTTCCGGAGACGGGCGCGCTGGCCGCGGTGATGGACCAGCCGGGACCGTCGTATCGCCACCCGTAGAGCACCTGACACGCATTCGGATCTGCTGAGGCGTTGCAAAGCACGGCGCCCGCCTGGTTCGTGACGCGGCCATCGCTCGTGAGGATGAAGTCCGCGACGTTCCGGTAATCGGCGGCCCGGACCGGTGGGATCGAAACAGTCGGCTGTCCTCCGCCAGCGATGCCGCCCACGACCGGGTTCCCGGTGGTCGAGTAGGTTCCGGTGGCGGTCGCGTCTTCGGCAATCACAATGCTGCTACCGTCCAGGCGGAGATCTTCGTTCGTGTGTACGCTTCCCGAGGTTCCTGCTACGGTGACGTTGCCATCGAGCCGAAGGTCACCGCCGGTAAGAATGGCCGGGAGGACGACAGGGATGATCGCCGCCTCGATCGTCAGCTGGGTCCCGTCATTCGCGTAGCCGATCGACCGCACGAGGATGGTGCGGTTGCCGTCGTTGGTGGCGTTGCCGTCCTCCCCGATCGAGGCGCGATCCGCTGCGCTCAGTGTGAGCCCGCGTCCAGAATCGTCTTCGTCGAATACGCGCGCCTCGTAGCCGACGCCGGGAAGGTTATTGAGGCCTAGGCGCGCCGGGGGACGCGGAATCCCGAGGTTCTCCAGGCTTCCGTTATCCGCATCGAGTGCCACGGTGCCGGTCTGATTGTCGGGCCCGCGGAGCAACCCGGTGATCGCCGCGCTCGGCGAGGCGAAGCCGTTCGCGTTCCACAGCCGGAGGTTGGTAATCGTGACATCGGAGGCGTGATTGAGGGCCGCTTCCGCCGCGGCGCGAGCCTGCGCGGAGGACTGCCTGTTGCGGGCCACCATCACCTCCGTGCGGGTACTGATCGTCAGGGCAGCCGAGAGGGCCGACATGATGATGAGCAGGAGCAGGACGCTGATGAGCGCCGCGCCGCGCTCGGAGCCGGCTAAAACGCTTGCGACCAACCAGGCCGGGGCTCTGCCCCGGACCCCGGCTCGGTCGCTTGCGGGGGCCCCTACGCCCCGCGCCGCTCCCTCGCCGGCGCGCTGTGCGCGCCAGGGTGTGGCGGATGCGTC
>JACOUA010000281.1 GCA_016178075.1 Acidobacteriota bacterium | reverse complement strand
TTTCGCGCTCAGACGGCGAGGGATTCCGGCCAAGATGGTTCAGTATGCCGGCCAGCCGCACGGCATCTCCGGACATTGGAACAACGTCCACCGGATGATCAACGAGCTGAAGTGGTGGAACCAGTATCTGAGCGGACAGAAGACGATGACGACCACGCCCGCCGGGGCGCGGTGATCCAAGACGCGACGGGATCAGGGGTTAGGGATCAGGGACCGGGAATCGCGCTTTCAGGTTTTATTCATGGTCCCTGATCCCTGATCCCTGTTCTTTAGATACGCGCGCGTGTCCTCCAGCCCCTCCGGCGACCCGATCTCGTAGAACCGGCTCGGCACCTCGAACGCCGCCAGATCATCCCGCGCCAGAAGCCCCGCGTAGACCTCCGCGAGATCGCAGGGCCGGCCCTCCTCGATCGTCTCGAAGACGGCCCGCTTGAAGAGACCCACGCCGTAGTCGATGTGCCTCATCTCCGGCGTCCGGCTGTTCTTGTCGTACCGCAGGATCCTCCCGTCGACGAATCTGACGTTGCTGGGAGCCAGCCGGTTGTCGTTCCGGAAGACGGTCATCAGCGCGTTTTTGCCGCTCGCCTCGAATGCCCGTTGAACGACGGGGTAATCGCAGTCGAGATACGAATCGCCATACACCACGAAGAACGCGTCGCCCAGAAGTGGCAGCGCCTTGCGCAGCGCGCCTCCGGTGCCCAACAGCGTCGGACCATCGAAGGAGTACTCGATCGACACCCCCAACGTCGCGCCGTCGCCGATGGCCTCGCGAATCATCTCGCCGAGAAACCCGACGCACACGACGACCCGCCGGATACCGTTTCTTGTCAGGAGCCTGAGTTGATGAGCAATGAAGGGCTCGCCGGCGACGTCGACGAGCGCCTTCGGCAGCGTCGAGGTCTCCGGACTGAGCCGCGTGCCGAGGCCTCCGGCCAGAATGGCGGCAGCGTTCATGACGGGCGTCATGATTGGGCGACGACCTTGGTCCCTTCGAAATCGAACCGGAAGCGCACCTCCCGCAGGCCGGCCCCGTGCATGGCGTGGCGCAGGCGCGTCTTGTCTTCCGAGTAGAACATCAGGAACCCGCCGCCACCCGCGCCGATCAGCTTGCCGCCCAACGCGCCGTTGTCGAGCGCGTGCTGATAAAGCTGGTCGAGCTGCGCGTTGCTCATCGCCCCCGAGCGCTTCTTCTTGTGCCGCCAATGCTCGTTCATGACGCGGGCGAACTCCCGCAGGTTGCCCGATTCGAAGGCGGCCTTGCTGCGATAGGCCAGCTCCTTGACGACGTGCAGGTTGGAGATCATCGCGGCGTCGTGGCGGCGGCTTCGCTCGTCCTGCTCCTTGAGAATCTCGGACGCGCTCCGCGAGTATCCGGTGAAGAAGAGGAGGAGATTGTCCTCGAGATTGTGGAGCGTCTCGTCCGAGATCCTGAGCGCCGACGCCTCGACGCGTCCGTCAGGATGGAACTCGAAGCAGGTGATGCCGCCGTACGCGGCGATGTACTGATCCTGCTTGCCGATCGGCTCGCGAAGCCGCTCGAGCTCGACCTGGCAGGCCTGGTCCGCCAGCTCGTGCGGGTGCACGAGGTTCTTCTTCAGCGTGTGCAAGGCCTTCAGTAAGGCGGTCGTGAAGCTGCCGGAGGACCCCAGCCCGGTCCCGGCCGGGATGTCGGCCATGCTGGTGATTTCGAGGTGCGGGTCGGCAATCCCCACCAGCTTCAGGCACTCCCGGATGATTGGATGCTGGACCTGGTCGACGCTCGTGGTCCGCTCCATCCGGGAGTACTTGATGATGAGCTCCTGAACGAACGTCTGGTGCAGGGTGATGTAGACGTACTTGTCGATCGCGGCGGCGATCAGAAACCCGGAGTGTTCCTGATAGTAGGACGGCAGATCCGTGCCGCCGCCACCGAGCGACACCCGCAGAGGCCCGCGCGTGATGATCATCTTTTACACGAGTAGACCTGCTGAACGATTTCGAGCGCCGCGCGCGCGTCGTGGAGGTTGCCTTCCGGTTCTCGGTCCCTGGCGATGGCCTCGACGAAATCCTCGAGCTCCGCCTGCCACGACCGATCGGCGAACGGATACTCCCAGATCGTCGTCTCCGGTGGACCCATTTGCTGCCGGAGCTTGAAATAGGACAACCGCTCGACGCCGTAGCTTCCTCCGAGCCCATCGACCTGGAGCTTCCCGGTCCTGCCGTAGATCTCCAGGCCGAACATGTTCTTCCATTCGGTGCAGCTCGCATGCAGCCACGCCGCCTGCCCGCGTGCCGTTCGGAGAGAGACGAAGGCGTTGTCCTCCACCGGCATGTTCCAGAAGTACGTGCAGACAAAGCCATCGACGACGGTGAACTCGCCGAGCATCCAGCGGCACAGATCGATGAGGTGGACGCCCTGATCGATGAGCTCCCCGCCGCCGGCGATGGCCGGATCGGCGCGCCACTCCTTCTCGTAGCCGTCGCGGCCTCCGTGGCCGTACCGCCCGCGGATGAACATCAGATCGCCGACGGCGCCGGCGTCGACGAGCTCCTTGGCTTTCCTGAGAGCCGGATGAAATCGCAGATTGAACCCGACTTTGACCCTTGATCCTCGCCCGGCGGCCATCGTGATGAGCGGGGCGATCTCCTCGGGCGTGCGAGCCGCGGGCTTCTCCACCAGGACGTGCTTGCCGTGCTCGACCGCAAACAGCGCCACCGGCGTCAACGAATCATTCGTCGTGGAGACAATGACGAGATCAACGTCCGGGTGCGCGGCCGCCTCCTGCCAGTCGGTGGTGGACACGGCTGCCCTGCCGATGGCTGCGACGCCGCGGGCTCGCTCGAGGTCCCGATCGGCCGCGATGACGAGCTCATGCCGCCCGAGCGCCTGCGCCCGCCGCGTGCCGATCAGCCCACACCCGACGATCGCGGCCTTCATGGCAGCGGAATCCTCCGGAGCCTGCCGGCGTCTTCGGGCAGCTCTCCTCCATCGCCCTGGCTCGCGAAGCGCGCATAGTCGTCTTTCACGTGGAAGAGTCTGCCCGACACTCCCTTGTTCGAGGAGCGATCGCAGAGAAAGTCCACGAGGGACACGATCAGCGTTGGCGGCGTGCCGCCCGATTGCCGGACCTCGGCGGCCGCGGCCGCTTCCGCCGCGCCGGCTCGCTCGGCGTGTCGCAGGACCTCGTCGGTCATGGCGGTCCTCACCCCGCCTGGCGCGATGGCATTGATGATGACGTCTGTATAGCCGGCCAGGGCGAGCTCCTGGGCGACCGTCTCGACCAGCCGCAGCAGGCCGGCTTTGCTCGCGGCGTACGCCGAAAAGTTCGGCCGGCCGTGCGCAGCACCGCCGCCCGAGAAATGAATGATCGACCCTGAACCCGTCGCGATCATCGAGGCGACCGCACACTTGGTGATGACGAACGCGCCGAGCAAGTTCGTTTCAAGCGTCT
>JACOUA010000119.1 GCA_016178075.1 Acidobacteriota bacterium | reverse complement strand
TGATTGGGGAGCGGCCTGGGCCACAAGGGGTCGACCTCGAACGTCGGCGCCTGTACACCACCCTCCGCGGCGGCCGCGCGCGCGAGCTTGCCCTGGGCGACGCCGAGCGCCGCCAGCAGAATCAGAAAGGCCCCGCCAACCAGGAGACGACGCTTCTGCTCCATCTTCATGGAAAGCCTCCGGCGCCAATCTATCCGATCTGCTCTTTTTTGACGAACGCCTGGATTTCCGGCTCGAGCAGGCGTCCCTCAAGGATGGTGCACTTTCGGGCGAGTACCAACGAACGAGAGGCGCCTATCCGTTCCGTGCGACGCGCGCGGTGGCGTCGAACGATCGCACGGCCGGCGGCGCGCCCTCGATCGACGGCATCTGGGTCGTGAGCGCCAGGAGCTCGAAGGGCGAATCCGCGTGGCGCTTCATCGTGAAGCAGACCGGTGCCGCGGTGTCAGCGACCATCCTGCGCGTCGACGGCGACACCGGCACGCTGACCGGCTGGTACCGCGACGGCCGGTTCGTGCTGAGTCACTTCTCCGGCGCCCGCCCGCTGCTCCTCGAAGTGACGCCCGCCGGCGATGGAACGCTGAGGCTCAAACAGAACGGCCAGACGGAGCTGGTGGCCGCGCGTGAGGATGCCCCACGCGCCGCGGCGATCGGCGCGCCGACCGATCCCGCTCACCACACGCGCGTGAAAGATCCCGGAGAACCGTTCCGCTTCAGCTTCCCCGATCTGCGGGGACAGATCGTCAGCAACGCTGACGCGCGGTTCGCTGGCAAGGTCTGCTCGCGCCACCGCGCGCTGGGTCTTGACCGTCGAACGGCTTACGAGCGATACGGCTGGCGGCCGACTCCCTGGACGGGAATGCCCTGCGCCGCCAACACCTCATAGTGCAACGCATACATGCACGCCGCCGCCTCATCGATGCGGCGGACAAACGCGACCGATCCCTGGAGGATGGGTGTAAGACAGCCGCGGTCCTGAATGCGCGCCTTCGGGTACTCGTGCTCGATCACGAGGTGTGTGTTCGCCACGTCGAGCTGTAGCAGCTCGCGCGCAGCGAGCTGGTGATCGAGCCAATCAACCGTCCGGTTCTGCAAGTACGCGAGCGGATCGTGACGCGCGGTGCCCGGCAGCTCGTGCTCGCAGAAGGCGACCTGCTTCTTCCACGCGTTGACCTGATCGGCCGGCTCTCGCGACGGCTTTCCGCCGACCCAGTCTCCGCGTTCCACCGTCTGGCCGCCGTAGCCCCACGCGGCCAGGCCCTTCGGATCGATCACCTGGCCCTTCACGTGAAAGCCGCCGATCAGGAAGTTGTAGCCGGTGTCTTTCAGATACTGAAAGATCGACCGCGTGTCTTGCCCCATCAGAATCGCGTGCGACGGGTCGTAATGAATCCGGAACTGATCGCCGACGCCGTGCTTGTCGCAGAGACGATGCAGGGCGATCCACGTGCCCGGCGTGTACGCGATGTTGTTGTGCCAGTTGTCGCCGGTCGTCCAGCCCGGCATCGGGCACTGCTCCACGCGGTAGGTGAGCCCCCGGGCCTTCGCCGCCTTCAGCAGGGGAACGAACTGCGCCTCGAAGTCGAGCAGGTTCTCGTCCATGGTGTGCTGCTGGTTGCGGCCAACGAAGCCGCACACCCCATCAACACCGAGCAGCGCCGCGGCGTCGAAGACGCGCAGCATGAAGTCGTGCTTCTTCTGTCGGAGCGCCGGGTCGTGGTGCAGCATGTTGTCGAAATACGCCACGTCCGACAGCCCGACGCCGCTGGTCTTGACCGCCGCCTCGACGCGCCGGGCCCGGTCTTTGTCGAACGGCTGCCGCAGATCGAGCGTGTTCGCCACCGGATCGAGCATCGCCTCCGCCGGCACATCGGTCTCCGTGGGATGCAGGGCGGCCGAAAGCTGGATGTTCGTGGCGCCCAGGTCGCGGGCGAAGTCGAGCCACTCGTCGATGGCGCGATCCGGATCGGGATCGCGCACCCCGCGCGGCGTCAGTTCCTGCAGCGCGGCAGTGAGCACACCTACCTTCATGAACTTCGGAGCGAATGGGTGAATTGGCATCGTCTTCAGTCGTTGCCCGCAGGTGGCCATTAGGATACACTTCGCGACCGAATCTTCCATCGCCTCTCTCGGTTCCTGCCGAGGTGATGATCAAGTCCAGACATGACCTCGTGGACACGCAAGCTCCGCATGGGGATGGTCGGCGGCGGGCAGGGCGCGTTCATCGGCGCCGTTCACCGCATCGCGGCCGCGCTCGACGGGCAGGCGGAACTGGTCGCGGGCGTTTTTTCGCGGGACTGGGACAACACGCGCCTGACCGGCGAGCAACTCTATCTCGATCCAGCGCGGCTCTACAGAACCTATCAGGACATGGCGGCCACCGAGGCCAAGCTGCCGCCCGATAGGCGGATCGATTTCGTCAGCGTCGTGACACAGAACAATGCGCACTTCGCGCCGGCCAAGGCATTTCTGGACGCCGGTTTTCACGTCGTCTGCGAGAAGCCGCTCGCCTTCACGCTGCAGGAAGCCGAGGCACTGGCTCGGATCGTCGATCGTAGCCAGTTGGTGTTCGCGCTGATGCACAACTACACCGGATATCCGCTCGTCCGTCATGCACGTCATCTGTTCACGTCCGGCGAGATGGGTGCCGTCCGGAAGGTCATCGTGGAATACCTGCAGGACTGGCTGGTCGAACCACTGGAGAAGCGCGGATCGAAGCAGGCGTCGTGGCGGACCAACGCGGCGGAATCAGGCATCGGCGGAGCCGTCGGCGACATCGGCACGCACGCCTTCAATCTCGTCGAGTACGTGACGGGAGATGTGGTGACTGCCGTCTGCGCCGACAAAAGCATCTTTCTCCCCGATCGCACCCTCGACGAAGACATCAACGCGCTGCTCAGGCTCAGAGGTGGCGGAAAAGGTGTCCTGACCGTCAGCCAGATCGCGACGGGTGAGGAAAACGGGCTGCGGCTGAGCGTGTACGGGTCCAAGGGCGCTGTCCTCTGGGAGCAAGAGAATCCGAACGACATGCGCGTGTACCGCCACGGCCGGCCACGTGAAACGCTGACCCGTGGGCGGTCCGAATACCTGGCGCCGGCCGCCATGGCGGCGACGCGCATTCCGTGGGGCCATCCGGAGGGCTATCTTGAAGCGTTCGCGAACATCTACAGTGGCGCGATCGACGCGATCCGCCGTCACATCGACGGCAAGCCCATGAGTCGCGAGGAGTACGAATTCCCCACGGTGCATGACGGCGTGCGCGGCATGCGCTTCATCGACAAGGCAATCGAATCAGCAGATGGCGGCGCGTCCTGGGTCACGCTGTAATCGCGGTCGAGGATTCATGATGCCGTTCCGACTTTCGCTGTGGCGCGTCACCATGCGGGTGACACCCGCGCTGGCGCTGTGCGCCTGCATCGTTATCTTCGCGCCTCAGCGTCCTGCCGCTCAGGGTCCCGCGGCTCAAGGTCCCGCCGGCCGCGGCGGTGGGACCGCGGCAGGTGGTCCTGCTCCCGCGGGGCAACGGCCCGGTCAGGGCCGCGGTCGCGAGGGCGTAAGCCCCGCGTCGCAACGGCGGCCGCAGACAGTGACGCCCCAGTCGTATCCCGCCGCTCAGGTGCAGGCGGGCCAGCGCGTGTTTTCTGCTCAATGCGGCTTCTGTCATGGCCGCGACGCGACGGGCGGCGAAGGCGGAACGGATCTCACGCGCTCCACGCTCGTGGCCGAAGACGTCCGGGGAGACAAGATCGGCACCGTCGTGCGCAGCGGACGCGTCGAGAAGGGGATGCCGGCGTTCCATCTCTCGGACGCGGACGTGGCCGCGATCGTCGCGTTTATCCACGATTCGAAGGCCACCGCCGAAACACTGTTGGGTGCGCGCCGGACTGTCGGGGCCAGTGATCTTCAGACCGGCAACGCCGAGGCCGGTAAACGGTATTTCAGCGGCGCCTGCGCGAGGTGTCATTCCCCAGACCGCGACCTCGCTGGCGTCGCAAAGCGCTTCGAGGGTTTGGCGCTCCTCCAACGCATGCTCTACCCAGCGGCGGGCCGTGGCGGGGGGGCTGCCCCTGCCCCCGCGCAGGTCACCGTGACGCTGGCCTCAGGCCAGACCGTCACGGGGAAGCTGGCCTATCGCGATGAGTTCACCATTACGTTGACGGATGCGTCCGGCTGGAGCCGGTCGTGGCCGACGAACCAGGTGACGTTCACGGTGAACGATCCGCTCCAGGCTCATGTCGATCAGCTCGGCAAGTACACGGACGATGACATGCACAACGTCCTCGCCTATTTGCAGACGTTGCGCTAGCAGTCCGAGGTCCAGATCATGAAACCTGACCGCCACACCTGTCGTCTTGCTCTGGCCCTGGTCGTGTCGCTCGCGTTCTGCGGGTGGGTCCTGGCGCAAGAGCTCAATCCCGAGACGCTGCTGAAGCCCGCGGCCGACAGCTGGCCGACCTATCACGGCGACTACTCAGGGCAGCGACATAGCCGCCTGACCCAAATCACGCCGGCGAACGTGACCCAACTGACGCTGGCCTGGGCGTTTCAGACCGGCCAGGCCACGCAGATCAAGTCCACGCCAATTCTCGTCAACGGCACGATCTACGTGACGACACCCGATAACCTGTGGGCTATCGACGCACGGTCGGCGCGGCAACGCTGGCGCTACACCTACCCGACCAATGAAGGCTTCCACATCGGCCACCGCGGCGTCGCTCTTTACAAGGACCTGGTGTATCTCACCACGCCCGATGCACACCTGCTCGCGCTCGACGCGAAGGACGGCAAGGTTCGCTGGGACGTCGCGATCGCCGACTCCAAGAAAGGTTACTGGTCGACGAATGCCCCGCTTTTGATCCGCAACCATCTGCTGGTCGGCGTGTCTGGCGATTTCGACAACCTGCCTGGAATCCTGAAGTCGATCGATCCGGATACCGGGACAACCCAGTGGACCTTTTACAGCACCCCTCCTGTCGGAACGCCCGGCGATCCCAGCGGGGGTGCGACCGGCGGACAGATGTGGATGACCGGCACCTACGACCCGCAGCTCAATCTGTTCTATGTGGGAACCGGCAACCCCACACCGACGTTGAACGGCAAGATTCGCCCCGGCGACAACCCGTGGACCTGCAGCATCGTCGCGCTCAATCCCGACACCGGAAAGCTTGTGTGGGGCTTTCAAGCGTCGCCGCACGACACGCACGACTGGGATGCCGCCGAAGTTCCCGTCTTGGTCGACGGCAATTTCAACGGCGCCCCACGGAGGATGCTGCTACAAGCGTCCCGGAACGGCTACTTCTTCGTTTTGGATCGCACCAACGGCACGAGCCTGCTCACCACGCCGTTCGCGACGGTGAATTGGGCCAGCGGTTTGGACAAGGATGGCCGTCCGATTCCGAATCCCGCCAAGGAACCAGCCCCTGACGGCCGCCTGATTGCGCCGAACGAGGCCGGCGCGACGAACTATCGGTCCCCGAGCTTCGATCCCGGCACCGGCCTGTTCATCGTCAGCGCGCACGATGCCTACGGGATCTATTTCTTCAAGCCGGAGCACGGCGCGTACGGATGGGCGGGCGCCGATTACAACGTCTCGGGCAAAGGCGTCCTTCGAGCCATCGACCATCAAACGGGAGAGGTCCGCTGGAACCACGAGCTGGGCGACGGCGCGCCCAGCGCAGGCGTGCTGACCACCGATGCGGGACTGATCTTCACAGGCGATACCGCCGGCAACGCGCTGGCGCTTCGAACCGCTGACGGCGCCACGCTCTGGCACTCCGGGATCGGACGTGTGGGAAATTCTCCCGTCACCTACGAGCTCGACGGCCGCCAGTATCTGGTGATTGGAGGCGGCAGCGCGTTGTACAGCTTTGCGCTGCCGGAACACGCCATCGCCAGCGGTTCAGCGCGCTAGCGCGACGCATCCGACTTGGCGCGCGACCAGACCCGGGCCGTCGCCCGGTCCACGGCCACCGCTCGGGGCGACGGGCGCCCCGGAAGCCCCGGCCGGAGCGCCCGGACCACTCGGCGTCCCACGGCCGGCGTCGGCGCGTCCGCCTGGAGCGGCAGCCGGCTGCGCACCGCTCGAATCCATCTTCGCGAGATCAAGGCGATAGCTGAGGACGTCAGGATTGATCGGGAAATCCGCCGGCACGTTCTGGGTCACCCTGCCGGCCGCTGCCCACTCGGTTCCGCGGATCAGCGTCGTCACGAAATCGACCGAACTCATGCCCGTCACATCGTGTCCTTCGGTCGTGTGGAAGATGCGTCCCTTGCCGTAGGTGATCGCCATGAGGATCGGCTCGTCGCGCTTCGTCGTCAGCGAGTAGGCCGTGGCGAGGACCGTCATGTTCTTCGCAGGACCGCGCAGCGAGTGGTACAACTCGTCGTTGTTGTGCAGCCACGTCTTCGGCAGGCCTTTGGTGATGGGATGCTGGCTGTCGCGCACTGTGAGTTGATAGATGCTGTGGTCGTGATCGCCGCCTTTGCCCGGTGAATCGTCGCGCACGAGCTTGCCGTTCTTGAAATACACGTAGGGGCCGCACTTCTCGTCGCGGCTCCCCCATCCGCCAAGCCCGATCATCTCGTTGAACTCCGGCCAGGCCGAGAACGCATTGTCCGCCGCATGCACGGACACGAGCCCGCCGCCGTTGGTCATCCACCGCACGAACGCGGTCTTGGTCTCCGCCGGCCATTCCGGCAACACACCGTTGATCCCGGTGTTGTAGTTCATCACCATCACTTGATACTGCGTCCAGTCCGGTTTGAAGTTGCCGATCTCGGCGCGCGGCACGGTCACGACGGTGGTCTGGAACAGGCCGGACTCGTCCAGGACCTTCTTCATCACCTTCGACGTGTCTGGCCAGTTTCTGTGGTTGTTGTCGCCGTCGAGGAGCATGACGCGAATGGAACCCGCGGAGGTCAACGTCGCCGCGAGCAGCAGGGCTGCGACGAACCCTGTCATGACGTTTCTCATCGTCCTCCTCCTCGGGCTCACGGTCACGCCGCGCCGCGAGACACCGACCCTTCAGCGTGGGGCCATACTACCGCGGTTCCAAGTCGAACGGATGCCGGAGCACGTCATCAAGCCGAAGATGCCGACTGCCGCCAACACCGCCGCCACCACCGCGAAGCCACCCAGGATGGGAGCGGAGGGCGGGGTTCGCATCTCGAGGCGCAGTACCTGTAGGATTCCTCCCCATGTGGATGACTCGCGTGATCGTGGCGGCGCTGCTGATGGGATCCCCGGCGCTCGCCCAGACGACGACCGATCCCTTTCCGACTCCCATCGCCGCAGTCGACGGCGTGATCCGGGTCAACTTCGTCGAATTCGCCTCGATCCCGGACGTCGACGGGCAGGCGGCCCGCATAATGCTG
>JACOUA010000118.1 GCA_016178075.1 Acidobacteriota bacterium | reverse complement strand
TCTTGTCAGGATTGTCGATACGGGCGAGAAACCGCTTCCGCTGCTCGTCCTTGGACAGGTGCAGAAAGAACTTCACGACGCGGGTGCCGTTCCGGTGCAGGTGATCCTCGAAGTCGATGATCGAGCGATACCGGGCCTTCCAGATGTTCTCCCGATCGCCGCGGCCAATGGGCAGGCTCTCACCGCGCAGGATCTCAGGGTGGACCCGCACGATCAGCACTTCTTCGTAATATGACCGGTTGAAGATCCCGATGCGCCCCCGCTCCGGGAGGCAGAGCGTCGTCCGCCACAGGAAATCGTGTTCGAGCTCGCTCGCGCTGGGGTGCTTGAAGCTGTACACCTGGCAGCCTTGCGGGTTCACGCCCGACATGACGTGCCGAATCACGCCGTCCTTGCCGGCCGCGTCCATCGCCTGCAGAATCACCAGCAGCGCGTGCCTGTTCGAGGCATAGTGCAGCCGCTGGAGCGAGTCCAGCCGCCGCACGTGATCGGCGAGGAGCTGCTGATACTGCTCCTTCGATCCGTAGAGGGGCTTTACCCTCGTCGGCCAGTTCGCGAGCTTTACGCGGTCGCCTTCGGCCACGACGAACCGGCCGGCGTCGATTGTCGCCTTCATCCTCGGGCCCGTGCCTCAATGGCCGGCGTCGGTGGCCTACGTTCCCACTTTGAACGGCACCGAGGCCATCGTCTTGTCCCACATGACGGCGAGCGACCCGCCCTGATCGCTCATGTCGACGAACTCCCAGGCGAGCTGATCGATCGAGTGCGGCAGCGTCTCGTGCTTCATCGGAGCGCGGACGACATCTTTATCCGGCGTGTAGTTATAGGCGCCCCACAGCGCCTCCTTGTTGTTCGGGTCGTACTTCGTCTGCACCGGCCAGGACGACAGAATGAGCGTCCAGTTGTTCGGCTTGAGGTCGATGAAGACGCTGTACTCGCCCGGCGCGACGGTCTTGTTGTTGATGACAAGCGGCACCTCGGTCTTGAGCCGGGTCGTGACGTTCGCGCCCGCGCGCCACACGGGGGCATCCGGATTCGCGACCTTGCCGTATTGATCGCCCGAGCCGCCGAACACATCGCGTCCGCGCTTGATGGGGCGACCGTAGGTGATGTCGATCCACTTGCCGCCCTGATAGACAGGGGCCTCTCTCCCGGGGACGTATTTGCCCCCGACCTGCGTCGCCGAAGATCCGGCCGGGCTGGCCGGGCGTCCGCCGCCTTGGGCGAATGCGAGAGTGGATACCAGGGACACTGCTACGCTTGCCGCGAACACCTTAGGCGTCATGGTCTGTCCTCCTCGACCGTGATGGCCGACCGCCTCAGTGTACTTCCAGCCGTAGACGCGGGGCAGATCCCAGGGCAAATCGGTGAGGTTGGCGCGGGCTCCAGTACCTGCCATGCGCCCGGGCGTAGGCGCAGGATTCTAGAGCTCTACGTGCTTGGTGTCTCGCAGAATCTCGAGGATCGCGCGCCGATCGTCCGCGGAAAGGTGTGCGTACTTCCGTTGTACGTCCTTCCCCGGCAGAATCTCGAACATCCGGTGGTCAACGGCATCCTTCACTGCGGGCGGCAACCGCTCGAACGCCTCGGAGTACACCATGTAGCTGCACGGATACCGCAGCAAGCGCTTGACCAAATCCAGCTGTCCGAGCGACCGACCGTGCCGATCTTTCGGAGTCCTCGACGCGAGGTGCGCCGCGAAGCCGGGGCGCGGCTCCACTGGCACGACGGGTGGAGCCTCGCCGACAAACAGCAGATAGTCGGCGAGCTCGCTCACGAGACGAGCCACCGTGGCATCCGACAGGGCCACGGAGGGCATCACGACGACGGCGACGGTCAGCTTTACCGTGCCGCAGGTAGTCGCGGTCGCGGAACGGCACCGCGCAGGCATCAGGCGCGCGAGAGACAACGGCATCGAGCCGGGCAACATTTTCCCTGGCGAGACCCCACCGTGTGAGCTAGCATCTGGCCGATATCCGCTCTATGCGTGCCGCGATTCGAGACGCAGTGCTCGGCTGTCTCTTGGCGCTGGCAGCCCTCCCCGCTTCGGCGCAGCCGGCGTCGCCGGATCGCGTCGTCGCGGAGCGCGTCTTGCGCCTTGGCGGCGCCGTGATCCTCGAAGGACAGCGCGTCCCCATTTTCGATCTGCACGCGCTGCCCGACTCCGATTTCCGCCTCCACACTCTGGATCTGGTCGGCGTGTCGATGGGCGCCTGGGGACTGAAGGACGAGCTCTCCCGGCTGCCGGCGGTGCCGCATCTCAAAGAGCTCTACCTCAACGGGCGGCTTTGGTACAACCAACCGGTGACCCTCGTGGCGGACACGATAGGGCTGTTCTCCTGGGCCACTGATCTGGAGAAGCTGGTCTTGAGCAAGCCCGTGCAGACCTACATCCCGTTGGAGGACTCCGTCCTACGGAGGATGAACGCTCTGCTGGGTGTGCAAGAAATGCGGCTGCACCAGACGAGGCTCCCCGGGGACTCACTGGCGCCGTTCACGAACCTGAGGCACCTTGATCTCAGTCACAACCGCTTCTTCGACGACCGCGGCCTGCGTCACGTGGCACGCATGACCGGTCTCACCAAGCTGTACCTGACCGGAACCTCGATCACCGACGAGGGCCTGGGCCACCTGGCCGGGCTGGCCCATCTCACAGAGCTCGACCTTCACGGCACAGGGATCTCAGACTTGGGACTTGCCCACCTCGCCGGTTTGACGAACTTGCGCCGGCTGAACCTGTTGGGCTCGAACGTGACCGATGCCGGCCTCGTGCACCTGGAACGAATGACCGGCCTGGAGGAGCTGACGCTGTACCGCACCAAGGTCTCGAATGCAGGCCTCGCCCGCCTGACGCACTTCAAGCAGCTCCGTGATCTCGATGTTCGATACAGCCGCGTGACCGCGGCCGGCGTCAGAGAGCTTCAGGCCCGGATTCCAGGTTGCATCGTGCTCTTTCAGGAGTTGTCGAACCGCGGCTCGACGCGCGCGGTCGACGCGGATTCAGTAAAGGGGAAAGGCGAGGAAGCCATTTCGAAATGGCTCGTTTCGATCGGCGCGCAGGCGCGGTTCCAGGACGGGCACGCGATCGGGGTTTCGCTCGACTCGACGTCGATTACCGATCGCGAGGTGGCGATTCTCGAAGAGCTGCCGAACCTCGAAGAGCTCAGCCTCCGCGACACCGAAATCAGCGACCTCGGCGCCGCTCACCTCTCGACCATCCGGACGCTCCGGAAGCTCGATCTCAGCCACACGCTGCTCTCCGATTCCGCGCTCGACGCGCTGACCCCGCTGGCGAGCCTTCGGCGTCTCGACCTCAGTCACACGCTGGTCGAAGGAACCGGGCTCGGGGCACTGGCCGGGCTCGCCGCTCTTCGCGAGGTGAGTCTGAGCGATGCACCGCTCCGCGACGAGGGACTGGCGCATCTGGCAGCGCTCGGCGCATTGGAACGGTTGTCGCTCGCGTATACGGATGTGACCGACAAGGGCATCGAGCACCTGGCCAAGCTCGAAAGGCTGACGCATCTCGATCTCTCCGGCGCCGACGTGGATGACCCCGGGCTGGCGCACCTGGGCAAGCTGGCGCGACTCGAAGAGTTGCAGTTGAGCTTCGGCCGTTTCAGCGATGCCGGCCTTCAGCACCTGGCTGGCCTCGAGCGCCTCAGGCGGCTCAGCCTGGCGCGCACCGGTGTGACCGATGCAGGGATGGCGATGGTTGGCAAGCTTGCGAACCTGGAATCGCTGGACCTGGACTACACCGCCGTTGGCGACGCGGGGCTCGCAAAGCTGTCCGGGCTGACCAGGCTGGTCAATCTCGAGCTCGACAGCGTGGATCTGACCGACGCCGGCATCGCGCACGTCGCCCGGTTGGGCAGCCTGCGGCAACTGGATTTGTACCACACGCTGGTGAGCGACAAAGGCTTTCAGCAATTGACAACGGCGCTCCCGGAGTGCCGCATTCACTACGATCGCGACTCCGCAAAGCGCGAGCGCCGGGGTTCGAGGCGTTAGTTTAGGGAGACAGTCCGGCTATGGGCGTTGGATTATCGGCTATGGGC
>JACOUA010000117.1 GCA_016178075.1 Acidobacteriota bacterium | reverse complement strand
GTGGTGAAAGTCCCGCGTCGCACCGAGGTGGGCGATGCGCCCGTCTGGCAAGGCGCGACGACCAAGCATATCGGGAATATGTGAGGGAGGAGCAACGCAGCCAGACGGGATGCAGCGCCCGCCGAATGCAGCGGGACTTTCACCACGGGCTGCTAGCGCCCTGAAGCCGCAGCTTGATGAATTCCCCGACGAGGATAGCGGTGGGGTAGAGCACTTCCTCTTCCATCAAGGCGTGGTGCTTCATCCGATCGCCGAAATCGGCAATCTCGAACCGGTTCTCCGCCAGCGCCACGTCGATCATCCGGTCGAGCGCTTTCACGATCTCGCGGTGCTCCTCCAGCATCCGTGGAAGCTCGGCCTTGAGTC
Source organism: Acidobacteriota bacterium (assembly GCA_016178075.1). Classification (GTDB taxonomy): domain Bacteria; phylum Acidobacteriota; class Vicinamibacteria; order Vicinamibacterales; family JACQTH01; genus JACQTH01. Next base: position 2,972 of record JACOUA010000117.1, on the reverse strand, counting down.
GGTCGGTCCGCCGCACGACGGAGGCCGCGTCGGCCGGCACATGGCCGTCGACGAGCATCGCGAGCAGGCCCAACGGGGGGAGCGCGAGCTGTTCCTCCTTCGCGAAATGTGCGCCCAGGACCCTGACGACCGTGCGCGCCATCTCGCCGAGTCGGCCGGGGATCGCGGTGGCGCGTTCCAGCTCCTCGTGAAAGGCGTCGTGTTCGACGAGGAGGCTGCGCGGGATGGATGTGGAGTATTCGAGTGACACCGGAGTTCCTTTCGGGCCGTTGCTCGGGCCGCCTGCCGGGTTTTCGGCAGCCCGCCCGCGAAGAAGCCGTTTGACGAGGCTGAAGGCGAGATCCGTGCCGCCCGTGATGCGCGAGTTTTGGCCAACGAACGGGCGCGAGGGCGCACCGCGGCGTGATGGCACCGCGCTTGCGTTCCCGAGCGTTCAGACGCGATTCCTGGCGGGTGTCCGATGATCGATCGCGAAAAAGTCCTGACGGTCCTGCGCAAGCGGTTTCCCGGATCGGGGGCCGATCAGATTGCCGCCGCCGCCAACGCCATCGTGGGCCTGGACGAGGAGTGGGAAGAGATCAGCGAGCACGAGCACGATCTCGGCTATCACGTGTCGGTGCAGTGCCGCGACATCTGCTATCTCGCCGACGAGATGGAGCGAGGTGCGCAGTTTCGGTTGTTCAGGAAACGGGGATCGTAACGCCGGCGATCCGGCGGGAGGGTGCCATGAAGCACGCACTCTGGGTGATCGGGATCATGACCGTCGCTGCATGCAGTGCGGTTCAACCCCTGCCGATCCGGACGAGCGCGACCTGCTATCGCTGCCGGCGGCCGGTCGAGGATCTGAAGCTCGCGGCGGAGATCATCGACCAGAATCGGCACGTCTACACGTTTCGTACGGCCGGCTGTCTGGCGACGTACCTGACCGAGCACGCGGAGGATCCGCTCGCCGTCTTCGTGACCGACAAGACTTCGGGCAAGATGATCCGGGTGCAGTCGGCCCTGTTCGTGCGGGCGACGATCGATCCGAAGACGAACGAGCGCGACTACGTTGCGTTCAGCTCCGTGCCGGACGCCGTCGCGTTCGCGAATCAGCAGGGCGGCTCGGCCATCGACTGGGCGGCGGTGATGGCCCAGACACGCGTGTCGAAAGGAAACTAAGGATGAGCGGCCAGGCGGCGGTCGAATTGCTCCGTGCGTACTTCGAGCGGGTTCGGTCGGCCGAGCTCGTCCGGCTGCAGAAGAAATTCAGCCGGCTGAGCGACGCCGAGCGCCACGAGGTCGATGCGATCACGGCGGGCATGGTCGAGGCCCTGGCCTCGCGTTTCCAGGACGGCTTCACGCGCGCGAGTGAACCGCACGTCGACGCCGTCATGAATCTCTTTCGTCTGTCGAACAACCCAGATGATCCGTCAGTCCGGTGAGGTCGCACAGTCTTCAACAACCGCAACACCGCCCACCGCGATCCGGCCCGTCCTCAGGCCGCCGATCGCGTCGATCCGCACGGGATCCCTCTCTCCTGTTCTAGAATCCATCAAGCGAAATCACCGGACGGCGGATCAGGCGGGCCCGAATCCGTCATCAAGGGCCGAAACCGGCCATCAAGGAGCCGGCATCATGCGTGTAGCGGTCGTGAGCATCGTGTGTCTTGTGGGGCTTGCCCTTGCGGCACCCGCGTGGGCGCAGGATCCTAACCTCATCGAGCAAGGGGCAAAGCTGTTTACGGACCAGAAGTGCACCCTCTGCCATTCGGTCGCCGGCAAGGGGAATCCAAAGGGCGTGCTGGACGCGGTCGGCGCGAAGCTGAGCGCGAACGAGATTCGCGAGTGGATCGTGTCGCCGAAGGAGATGACCGCCAAGACGAAAGCCGAACGAAAGCCGCCGATGAAGGCGTATCCGAACCTCTCCAAAACCGATGTCGACGCGCTCGTGGCGTATGTGAGCAGCCTCAAGAAGAAGTAGCGGGGCTTGCAAGCTCGCAGCGCTTAGCTTTCAGCTATAAGATGCTTGCGAGGCGCGAGACGGTCGCTGCGCTCGAGGCCTCGTACCCGAATCAGGAGGCGGCGGCCGACGCGATCGCCCTGCAGCTGCGCGAGTTTTACCGGGAGCAGTACTACCAGACCTACATACAGCGGCGTCAGGACGTCGAGCGGGCGGTGCGGGCGACCCAGACGATCTACCGGAGGAACATCTTCCCCGACATGAACATCCGGTGGGGAACGTACCTGAACGACATCGGTCACATGGATGCCCCCGGCTGCTTCCGCTGCCACGACGACAACCACAAATCCAAGGACGGCGAGAGCCGTCCTCGCGTCGAGGTCACCGCTGCCGGGAAACCAGCAATTCAATCCAGTCCGGTTTCTTCGGCGGCGGACCTCCCTGAAAAGGTCCACAAAGCGAAGCCTCTAACTGCTGGCACCGCGCTTGCGACGATCGAGCCAGGCTGCTTATCGGCTTTCAAACAGGGAGGTGGCTCATGCGTCTGCCTCGGTTGATTCCGATCCTGGTTGTCATCGGCGTCATTGGCGCCAGCGCGCCGGCGGGCTTTGTGACGGCTACGCCGGTTCGTGAAGTCGCCGTCGTGAACATCGCCGGACCGGTTGAGGTCCAGCGTATGCTCCTCAACGGGCCCTACGTCTTCGAGCACGATACTGCCCGCATGGCGCGCGGCGAGCCGTGCACCGCCATCTACGAATTCAGCCCGAACGGGCTGGGACGGAAAGTGCTCTCGTTCCACTGCCTCCCCCGAGAGAGTGGGACGGTCGAACACTTCACGATGAGGGTGCAGCGATCGTTCGAGATGCCGGCGCTGCGGCTCACCGAGTATCAGTTTGCCGGCAGCGGTGAGGCGCACGGCGTGCCGAGACGGTGACGCAGAGACGTTGGCCCTTTCGGTAGGAGTTCGCTTGGGTTGTCGCGACGCGCCCGTGTAGCGCAGGGCTTCAGCCCTGCGCTCCGTCGCGGATCGC
>JACOUA010000280.1 GCA_016178075.1 Acidobacteriota bacterium | reverse complement strand
GCCGCCGCCGGGGCGCACGGCACGGTCGGCGTCGCCATCAAGCATCTGGAGAGCGGGACGGAGCTGTTCATCAATGGCGACGAATCCTTCCCGATGGCGAGCACATTCAAGCTGCCGGTCCCCGTCGAGCTGTATGTCAAGGCCAAGGCGGGTCGGATCAGCTGGGACGAGATCATTGACATTGGCCCGTTGGACCAGCATCTCGGGAGTGGGGAGCTCGCGCCGCTCTACGATCCACCCGGCGTCCGCCTGTCATTGCACAACGTGGCGAATCTGATGATGCTCATCAGCGATAACTCCGCGGCCGACCTCTGCCTGGCGAAGGCAGGCGTCAAAGACGTGAACGCGCGGCTCGCGGCGCTTGGCGTCAGCGGCATCCGGGTCGACCGGTCGTGCCAGGAGCTCATCCTCGACTACGGGGGGCAGGACACCGCCAAGCTCAAGAACCTGACCCTGAAGGAGCTGCGGGACGCGATGCCGCGCACCCCGAGGAGCGAGGAGGCCCGGTTCGCCGCCGATGACCGCTATGCGGCCGACCCGCGGGATACCGCGACGCCGCGCGCCTTCGTGACATTGCTCGAGAAGATCTGGCGTGGGGAGGCGGTTGACCGCGCCTCATCCGACGCCATCCTCGAGACGATGAAGCGCTGCCGCACCGGCGACCAGCGGATTCGGGGCCTCCTGCCGCGAGACACGCCGGTGGCGCACAAGACGGGCACGATCGGCGGCGTGATCGACGACGTGGGCATTGTCTATCTGCCGGACAACGCCGGCCACATCGCGATCGCCGTGCTCGCCAAGCGGACGCGGGCGAGCCCCGAGCAGGTGGAGAAAGCCATCGCGGAGATTGCCCGCTACGCCTACGACTATTTCTACTTCACGACCGCCGCCACGGTGTCGAGCAATCGATGATTGGCAGCGTCTGCGCCTCGAAGGGAGGCTTCTCATGTTGGGACGAACCTTGCGACTGTGGCTCGGCGTCATGGCTGTCTTCGCGTGTGCGGCGGGCTCCGCGACGGCGCAGACCACGACGGCGACTGTCCTCGGCAGCGTGACCGACAGCCAGAAAGGGGTCATGCCCGGCGTGACGGTGACCGCGAGAAACGTCGAGATCGGCGCCGAAACCTCGGACATCACCGACGCCCGTGGGCGTTTTCGGCTGGCGGGTCTGCGCCCGGGCGTCTACGACATCCGGACCGACGTTCAGGGGTTCGCTCCTAACGTCAGAAAAGGGATCCAACTCTATCTCGGCCAGGAAGCCACGATCGATTTCGAGCTCTCGCTGGCGACGGTGCGCGAGGCGTTGACGGTCACAGCGGACGCGCCGCTTGTCGAGGTGACCAAGTCCGAGGTGTCCACCGTCGTCGACAAGAAACAGATCGATGCGCTGCCGCTCAACGGGCGCAACTTCGCCGATCTGGCTCGCCTGACACCGGGCGTAGTCTCAGGCGCGTTGATCGGGGGAAATCAGAGCTCGGCGTCGAACGCGTACCTGGTGGACGGGGTGAGCAACGATCGCGCCTGGACGGGCGGAAACCGCACCGGGTACTCGGCCGAGGCGATCCGGGAGTTCCGGGTCATCACGCAGCAGTACGCCGCCGAGTTCGGCCAGGCCTCGGGCGGCGTCATCAACGTCGTCACGCGATCGGGGACCAATGTGTTCGAGAATCGTGTCTTCCTCTTTGATCGTGCCGACGCCCTCGACGCGCGAAACTATTTCGCCACGACGAAAGCGCCGTATACACGCCGGCAGTTCGGCGGCTTCGCCGGGGGCCCGATCCGGCAGAATCGTCTCTTCTACTTCGGTTCATACGAGGGTGTCAGGCAGGACCAGACGGCGGTGGTGAACACGCCGCTGCAGAAAGGGGACTACGCACAGCCGGCGCGGCAGCACCAGGTCTTCGGCAAGATCAGCTCGCAGATCGCCTCGGCACATTCGCTGACACTTCGGCTGGCAGAGGAAAAGAGCGACACGATCAACAGCGGCGTGGGTGGTTCCGGTACCGTGGAGCACGGGAGCACGAGCTACTCGCGCAGCCACGATTTCCTCGGCGATTTCACCAGTGTGTTGGGATCGTCGCGGCTGAACGAGTTGCGGGTGCAATACGCCCGCCGGCCGGGCGGGTCGATCCCGAACACGCCGACCGGGCCCGAGCTGCTTTTCGCCAGCTCGAGCCAAGGGAAGGCGTATTCCGATCCGCAGGCAACCACCGAGACGCGTTTCCAGGTCGTCGACAACTTCACTTGGCACCTCAACGGGCACGCCGGCGAGCACGACGTCAAGACCGGCTTCGACGTCAATCTCTCCTCGCTCTTCGGCTTTTTCTGCAACTTCTGCGATGGCCAGTTCAGGTTCCCCAGGGACGTCTACGATCCGAATGACCGGGCCACCTATCCCACCAACTACACCCGGCGGATCGGCTCGAGCGACTTCAGCATTCCGAACAGGAGCTACTCCGCGTTCGTGCAGGATAGTTGGCGACCTGGATCCAGCGTCACGATCAACGCGGGCGTCAGGTTCGACCGCGTGGCGTACGCCGATACGATAACCACCAACAACCTCTCGCCGCGTCTTGCGGTCTCGTTCGATCCCACCCATAACGGGAAGACGGTGCTTCGGGCCGGCGGCGGGCTCTTCCGCGACAAGATCACGCTGAACCAGTGGTTGATCATCGTGTTGAACGTGATCAACGCGACGGACTTCGTCGTCCTGACCAACCCGGGGTACCCCGATCCGTTTTCCGGCGCCAGGCCGGCGAGCCAGGGGCCGCCCAATACGGAACGCTTCGACCCGAACCTGCAGACGCCGTACTCGGCGCAGGCGACGGCCGGGGCCAAGCGCGATCTGGGTGGCGGCTTCGCCGTGAGCGCCGACTACCTGTACGTGCGCGGGTACGATCAGCTCCGCCGCCGCGACCTCAATGCGCCGCGCAACGGTACGACAGTCCGCCCCGATCCGACGATGGGTCGCGTCCTCATCCACGAAACGAGCGGCAATCGGGACTATCATGCCCTCATCGTCGGCGCCGAGCGCCGGTTTGCCGACCGGTGGCGCTTCACGGCCGCCTACACGCTGTCGAAGACGATGTCCGATTCGGAAGCGCGCAACTCGACGTCGCT
>JACOUA010000279.1 GCA_016178075.1 Acidobacteriota bacterium | reverse complement strand
GTCGCGCAGACTTCAGTCCTGCGGCGCAAGTCTGAAGCCTTGCGCAACAAAGCCTTGTGAAACCGCTTCTAATTTCCGCGTGCTCTACGAGCTCTGCGGTTCATGCGGGCAGGTAGTGCAGCAGCTTCAGGATGTCGGAGAAGACGCCCATCGCGGTGACATCCGCGCCGGCGCCGGGCCCTTGGACGACGAGCGGCGTGTGTGAATAGCGGCGCGTGGTGAAGGCGATGATGTTGTCGCTGCCCTTCGTCGTCGCAAACGGGTGGTCGCGGGGAAACTCCTTCACGGCGGCGCGCGCGCGGTCCTTCTCGAGCGTGCCGACGTAGCGCAACACGGCCCCGCGCGAACGGGCCGCCGCCAGGCGGTCGTGCATCTTTCGATCCCATTGAGCCAGTTGCGAGAAGAACCGCGGCGAGAACCGGCCGCGGCCGAGGCGCCCCGGCACCAGGCTGTCGATCCTGACGTCGCCGATGTCCATCGTCGATCCGCTTTGGCGCGCGAGAATCAGGAGCTTGCGCGCGACGTCCTGACCTGACAGGTCCTCGCGCGGATCGGGCTCGGTCAACCCCATCTCGTGCGCCTGCCTGACGAGCGCGCTGAAAGGGACGGTCCCATCGAAGGTGTTGAACAGATAGCTCAGCGTCCCTGAAAAGATCCCCTCGACCTTTGCGACGACGTCCCCGCTCGCGACGAGGTCGCGCAGCGTCGACATGACCGGCAGGCCGGCACCGACGTTCGCCTCGTAGAGAAAATGCTTCCGGCGCTCCCGCAACAGCTTCATCAGCGCGTCGTAGCGTCGCCAGGGCAGCACGTTGGCTCGCTTGTTGGGCGTGATGATGTGCATGTCCGCGTTGACGAAATCCGGATAGGCGTCGACGATGTCCGTCGCCGCGGTGCAGTCGACCAGCGCCGCGTCGATCAGACCCATCGTGCGGATGCGTGTCGCCAGCAGATGCGGATCCATTCGTCGCCGCGACGCCGACAGCTCCTCACGCCATCGGGCGAGGTTGATGCCGTCGGGATCGAGGAGGAACCGCTTGCTGTTCGCGAGGCCGACCACCTTGACATCGAACCCGTGCGTGCGGAGGTACCCACGTTGCTGATTGAGCTGACCGAGGAGCGCGCCGCCGATGTTGCCGACGCCGACGATGACCAGCGCCAGGTGCTTGCGGGTTTCGAAGAACGCCTCGTGGACGACGTTCAACGCGCGGGCCTGCTGCGGGGCGTCGATGACGCAGGAGATGTTGCGCTCGGAGGCGCCCTGCGCGATGGCGCTGATGTTGATGTTGTGCCGCCCGAGCGCCCCGAACACCTTGCCGGCCACGCCCGGCCGGCCCTTCATGCCGTCGCCGACCACGGCCACGATGGCCTGATTCGGCCGCTCGTCGAGCGCCGTCAGGCCGTGCTGCAGCTCGAACCGGAATTCGTGCCGGAGCGCCTGCCGGGCCGCCGCGGCGTCCGCGTGGCTGACGGCAAAGCAAATCGTGTGCTCGGACGATGCCTGCGAGATCAGGATGACGTTGACTCGACGCGCCGCGAGCGCCCGGAACAGTCGCTCGGCGATGCCCGGGACCCCGACCATCGTCAGCCCCCGCAAGGTGAGCAGCGTCAGATCGCCCACCGAGCTGATGCCCTTCGCCAGAGGTTCGTCCTGGCTGCCGCTCCGGGAGATGAGCGTCCCCGGCGCGGCAGGGTTGAAGGTGTTCTTGATGAGGATCGGGATCCCTCTGGCCACGGCGGGCGCAATCGCGGCCGAGTGGAGCACCCTGGCGCCGAAATACGAGAGCTCCATCGCTTCTTCGTACGTGATCCGCGGCAGCACGAACGCCGAGTGGACCGCGTTGGGATCGGCGCTCAGCACGCCGTCGACGTCTGTCCAGATCTCGATGATCGAGGCCCTCAGGGCGGCGCCCACGATCGCGGCCGTGTAGTCCGATCCGTTCCGGCCGATCGTCGTCGTCCGGCCGTCGAGGGTCGAACCGATGAAGCCGGTGACGACGGGGATCGGTCGCCCGGCCGCGTGGCGGCCGCGCGGGACGAGATGGGCGCGCGTGGCGCGGTTGGTCTTCCCGAAGATGACGTTCGCCTGCGTGAACTGATCGTCGGTGACGATGAACTGGCGCGCGTCGACGAAACGGGCGGGACGGGATCGGTCGAGATAGGCCGCGACGACGAGCGCCGCAAGTCGTTCGCCGAAGCTCGCGATCAGGTCCAGCGCGGGAGGAGGGCAGTGGCCGAGGAACCTGATGCCATGGAGCGCATCATGCAGCTCGCCCAGCAGGCGGTCGACCTCCGTTCGGATCTTCCGGCCGCCGAGCAAATCCCCGACCGCCCGCCGGTGGCGTCGCGCGATCTTCTCGAACGTTCGCTCGTAGGCCGGCGCGTCGTGCTCCGCCTTCCGCGCGGCTTCGAGAAGATCGTTGGTGATCCCCTGAAACGCCGAGACGACGACGATGAGCGGTTCTGTCTTGACGCGATCCAGGATGATCCGGCCGACAGCGCGGATACGGTCGGGCGAGGCGAGCGACGAACCGCCGAACTTGAGAACTTTCACTGGCCGTGCTTGAACGTGTCAAATGTGTACAAACGTGTCAAGTTTCGTTCAAGCCCGGCTTAGACGCAGCCGCACGGCGGCCGCGCAGCCTCAGACAGCTTCTAAGGTCCATCGACAGAAACTTCTTTCACTTTTCACGAGTTCGGCCTTAGAAGAGTCTATGAACACCATCCTTCGCGAGATTCTCACGAGCCGCGTCTACGAGGTCGCCCGTCGTGCCACGGTGGGCCAAGAGACCTTCAGCGAAACGACGGTGATGCAAGCCGCGCGGCGCGAACTCTCGCGCGGCCGCGCGAAGGTCTCCTGTATCACCTCGTCGAAGGTTTTCTCGAAGCTGACCGGGGACTGCGGATCGGTGGCGTGCACAGCGTCGCGAATCGCCGGCGCCGCGGTTTCAGCGGGGCGACCGCCACTCACGCGCGCCATCAGTGTCACCAGTCTTTGCCGTGGAGGTGCGCAGCAAGAGGGAATACGGCCCGAAGGCCGAGGCCAAAATGGCCGCCAAGCGCGCCGAGTACTTCACCGCGGGCACGCTGGTCGTCTGGGACGTGGACATGCTCCGCGCGGGCTGGGTGCGGGTCTATCGCACGACCAGTCCCGGCGAGCCGACGCTCTATCGTCGTGGAGAGCATGCCGAGGCTGAGCCTGCCCTTCCGGGCTGGACAATGGCTGTGTCCGAGCTGTTCCCGCCGGCTTGAATCTCAACAGCCCGGCGGCGACGGCAGATCAGCGCGGCGGCTGGACGAGCCCGAGCCGCTCCCGCAGCTCGCGGGCTGTGAGCACCTTCACATAGACCGACGAGCCCGAGTCAAAGTCCTTCGCGCGGGCCAATCCCCCGACCACCACCGGGTCGTACCCCGCATCGACCACCAGGCGGGACGCGACCGCGAGCGCTTCCTTGTCCTCCGCGGCAATCGGGATCCCGACCTTCTCGCCCTGACGATGCGCCTCGCTGGCGAGAACCTTGAAATTGATGGCGTTGAACGCCCGCACGAGGCGCACGCCCGGCAGGAATTCCGCGCTTGCGACGCCGGTGCCCTTGGCCAGCGCCTCCTCGGCCATCGGGCCGTCGCGCCGCGCGGACGGGTTGCACGTGTCGAGCACGATCTTCCCCTTGAGCTCCCGCGCATAGTCCTTTCCGACCTGCGGGAGCGCGGCGTATGGAACCGACACGAGCACGACGTCGCCGAACTTGGCGGCCTCCGCAGGGGTGCCCGCCTTCGCCTTCGGCCCGACGCGATCGACGAGACTCTTCAGCTCCTCGGGATGGCGGGATGAGAAGAGAATCTCGTGGCCGGCCTTGGCCCAGAGCTCACCGAGCGTGCCTCCCTGCCGGCCCGACCCGATGATCCCGATTTTGAGCGGCTTGGCCTGGGCTGGCGCGCCGCCTTGTGCGGCGAGCACCAGAACGGCGAGTACCAGGACAAGCGCCGCGGCGCCCGCGACCTGAAGCAACCCGCGACCGGCGTTTCTTGAGGAATCATTTGTTCTCATACCAGCCTCCGTCATTCTCGTCGTGGTGCCCGACTCTGGTCGGGCGGCTTTGGCCGGGCTGAAGCCCGGCACTCCGACTCAGGGATCGTGGAACGCTCTGGCGTGAGCCTCGAGCCACGGGCTGTTAAGCCTTTTTTCGCCAGCGCTGGATCGGGCGGCCTCGGCGTCAGCCTGATCGTGCCAGCTTTCTCCTGCGCGCGGAAGTACACCATCAGATCACCGAGCGGCAGCGGCTCGAACTCGCCCGACAGGAAGTCGCGGATCTCGAGCGCCGTTTTCTTCTGACCGATGAGCATGTTGAGCTCCGCCGTCATGTGCTGGGGGATCCGCACGGTCGCGAGGCCACCACCGCCGCCTCGACCACCACCACCACCGCCGCCTCGGTCCTCGCGCTCCTGCGCCATCGTCGCTGCACCCGCCGCGAGTGCTCCTAGCCCCAACGCCCACGCGGCCACCTTCTTGATCGGCATGAGATTCTCCTGTGGGCGGATGATACCTCCCTTGTGCGCGCGCAGAACTGCCCAGAAGTGCACGAAGGGCCAGCGACTGCTCCAGTGGAAGGTCGAAGAGGCCGTTGCGCAGATCAAAGTGCTCCGAGGCATGATGCCGATTTGCGCCTGGTGTCTCCATCCCTTGCCGAGCGCCCCGAGCGCGACCGAGGCACGCCCCGGCCGGTGAGTCGCGCGGCCAGAGCGCAATCCCCTTCCCCCGCTCAGCGAGCGCTGAGGGCCAAAGAAAAATGCCCCGATCACCACGGAGCTCACAGAGCACACAGAGAACAATAGCGTTCTCTCCGTGGTCTCTGTGGTCTCCGTGGTTGAACGGGTTGTTTCACAGGCTCTGAGCGCTCGTCGGGTACAATGCGACGTTGCCCGCGCCCCTGTGATAGCGGAAGGACACGTTGTCGATGCGAACGAAAAGAGCGGGCGCGCGTGTCGCGCGCGCCGCGGGACTGCTGGCTCTGGTACTGAGTTCGGGCTGCGACACCAATACCAACCCGGTCCAGCCGACCCCGACCGTCACGACCGACACCTTCACTGGCACCTTCGGCCCGCAGGGGAAAAACTCGCATCCCTTCACGGTGACGGAGCCGGGGTTCATGAGCGTCACGATCATCAGCCTGTCGCCCGACCCGACCCTCACGGTGGGGATCGGCCTGGGCGCACCGTCCGGGGCCGACTGCGTGCTGCAACTGCGGAACGACGCCGTGCATCAAGCGTCGCTTCTGACCGCCAACGCGACCGTGGCCGGCACCTACTGCGTCGCGATCTTCGACGTGGGCGGGCTCGTCGAGGACGCCACCACGGACTATGCGGTGCAACTGAGCCATTTCTAGGAGAAGTTCACAGTTATCAGTTCTCAGTTTTCAGGACTGATAACTGAAAACTGATTACTGAGAACTTTCACGATGCAGTCCTCTTCCCTCTACATCGACGGCGGGTTCGTCGAGGCGCGTTCGCGCCAGACGATCGACGTCATCAATCCGGCAACCCAGGAAGTCATCGCGCGGGTGCCGGACGCCAGCGACGCCGACGTCGATGCCGCCGTCGCGGCGGCGCGCCGCGCGTTCGACACCGGGCCATGGAAAGAGTCGACCGCCCAGGAACGCGGCCGGGTGCTGTTCCGCCTGGCCGCGATCGTCCGGGATCATGCCGCCGAGCTTGCGGAGCTCGAGACCCTCAACAACGGCAAGCCGATCGTGGAGTCGGAATTCGATGTCGAGGACGTCGCGACCTGCTTCGAGTACTACGGCGGGCTCGCGACGAAGATCCACGGCGACATCCTGCCGGTCCCCGACAAGGCTCTGAGCCTCGCGATGCGCGAGCCGATCGGCGTCGCGGCCCAGATCATTCCCTGGAACTACCCGCTCCTCATGGCCGCGTGGAAGCTCGCGCCCGCGGTCTGCGCCGGCTGCACGATGGTCTTGAAACCTGCCGAGCAGACGCCGCTCACGGCGCTCGAGCTGGCGAAGCACTTCGCGGACGCGGGCCTGCCGCCCGGCGTGGTCAACATCCTGACGGGGCTCGGCGAGACCACGGGCGCCGCGCTCGTCCGCCATCCCGGCGTCGACAAGGTGGCCTTCACCGGAAGCGTCGAGGTCGGCAAGATCATCATGAGATCGGCCGCCGACACGCTCAAGAAGATCTCGCTCGAGCTCGGCGGCAAGTCGCCGAACATCTTCTTCGCCGACGCCGACTTCGAATCCGCGGTTGACGGCGCGCTGTTCGGTGTCTTCATCAATCAAGGCGAGGTGTGCTCGGCGGGCAGCCGCATCCTGGTCCAGCGGCCGATCTACCGGAAGTTTCTCGACGCCGTGACGTCGAAGGCCCGCACGATCACGATCGGGCCGGGCCTCGATCGCACCTCGAAGATGGGGCCGCTCGTCAGCCGGGCCCAGTTCGATCGCGTGCGCGGCTACCAGGACCTGGGGAAGGCGGAGGCCAAACTTGCGATTGGCGGCGGCCGCGCATCGGGCGGCGTGCTGGAGCGCGGGTTCTTCGTCGAGCCCACGATCTTCTACGACGTCGACAACGGCGCCCGCATCGCCCAGGAAGAGATCTTCGGCCCCGTCGCCGCCGTCATCCCGTTCGAGGATGAAGAGGAGGCGATTCGGATCGCGAACGACACATACTACGGTCTGGCCGCCGCGGTGTGGACGCGTGACATCTTCCGCGCGATTCGCCTCGTCAAGAACCTCAAAGCCGGCATCGTCTGGGTGAACCACATGCAGCCGACCTACGTCGAGGCGCCGTGGGGTGGCTACAAGCAGAGCGGCATCGGGCGCGAGCTCGGGAAGTGGGGCGTCGAGGAGTACCTGCAGGTCAAGCAGGTGTACATCAACCTCAACGAGCAGCCCATTGGGTGGTATTGAACGGCGGTCCACGGAGAGCACGAAGAAGAAACTTCAATCCTTCTCTGTGTGCTCTGTGAGCTCTGTGGTGATGGGCATGCTTTCACTGGGGGTGGCGTCGGGTGCCGCGGAAGAGGCAAGGCTCAACGCCGCCGACATCGTCATCGCGCTTCCCTCGACCGGCGGCTGCGAGGTCGAGATGCGGCTCGAGGTCGAGACCAGCACCGCCCTTGCGATCGATCATCGGCTGAGACTCGACGAGGGCGCTCGGCTCGAAACCTTCGCGGTCTCGGGCGCTCAGGCTGGCTCCACCCGAACGATTGGTCGCACGGTCTCCCTTCCGCTTTCATTCGCGATTCCCGGCCGTCACCCATATACGCTCCGCTATCGCGTCATCGAAACCGAAGATTCGGCTGATCGGTGCCCGATCTGGCTGCCGGCGGCGCCGACCGAGGGGATTCGGCGCGCGGTCCGGCTTCTGGTCACCTTGCCATCGGACGTGCGTCGACTTCCCGGCGGGTTTCCCGCGTTCGAATGGGCCACTCCGGCAGGGGGAGTCGTGGCGCTCAACCATCTGCCGGCGTTCGTGCGGGTCCCGCGGACCGCGGCCGGCACGCCAGTCTCCTGGCGCGAGACGGTCGACGTCGGACGGCTTCTCGACGCGGCGGCGATTTTCTGCATCGCGGCCTCGACCACGATCTGGGTCGCGCGGCGAAGGCGAGCGTCGTGATGCACGGCTTCGGCTGGAGCTTCTACGGGTTCTTTGTCGCCGCCGCTGTGTGGGTGACCTGTTACTTCCTGTGGGCCTGGGGGGCCAGCCGACGCGAAGCCGGCGCGCGGAGCAAGCGCCTGCCCCGAGCATCGTCGAGGGGCGATGAGTAGCGATTCAGCGATCTTCACGATCGTCGTGATCGCCTACATTCTGACGGTCATCGGGATCGGCCTCTGGGGATACGTCCACACGGAGACGGAAGAAGATTTCCTCGTCGCCGGCCGCACGATCGGGCCGTGGGTGGGAGGGGCCGTGCTGGCGGCGACCCAAATCAGCGCCGGCACCTTCGTCGGGACGCTCGGCCGGCACTACCTGACCGGCGTCTCCTGGATCTGGATCTGGTTCGGCGTGTGGGCCGGCTGGCTGACCTCGGCGATCGTCGTCGCACCCAAACTGCGGCGCTTCGGCGCCCTCACGGTGGCGGACTATGTCGGGAAGCGCTTCGCCAGCGAGCGGGCCCGCACGCTGGCGGCCGCACTCATCATCATCACCTACACGATCTATCTCACCGCGCAGTTCCAGGCGGCGGGCGAGATCTCGATGGCGATCTTCGGCATCCGGCCGATCTACGCCATGCTTGCGCTTATCGGCAGCACCGCGTGCTACACGCTGCTCGGCGGCGTGCGGTCGAGCTCCTATGTCGACTTTCTCCAGACGATGCTGATGATCCTGGGCCTGCTGCTGGGCCTCCCGGTCGTGATGCAGACCGTCGGGGGCATCCGCGCGCTGGGAGAGTACCTCGGGTCGATCGATCCGCGGATCACCGGCTGGTGGTTCTCGTGGCGCGACGTCGCCGCGACCTCGATCGCGTTCGGCTTCACGATCGCGGCCGCCCCGTACGAGATGACGCGGTACTACTCGATGCGCGACGAGCGGACGGTGCGCTACGCGATTGGGATCTCGATCGCGATGCAGGCGATCATCGGGTCCAGCGTTCTGATTCTTGGCCTCGGCATGCGCGGCATCTTCCCGGTGCTGCCGTCGGCGGATCAGGCGTCGAGCGTTCTGGCCTCGGCCGTGATGACGCCCCTTGCCGGCTCACTCTTCCTGGTCGGGATGATCTCGGCGATCATGTCGACCGTCAATTCGATTCTGATCGTCACGGCCGGCGCCCTCTCGCACGATCTCTACGGGCGTCTCGTCAACCCTCGCGCGACCGACCGGCAGCTCATTCTCGTGAACCGCGCCGGCATTGTCGCCCTGGGTCTGGTACCGGTCTGGTTCGCGCTGCAGAAGTTCGGCGACGTCCAGGCGATCGTGGTCGAGCAGTCGAAGTTCATCGCGAGCTTCTTCTTCGTGCCGATCGTGGTCGGCCTGATGTGGCGGCGCGGGACCAGGGAGGGGGCCGTGACGGCGATGGGGGGAGGATTCCTGGCGTGCCTCGTTTGGACCTTGACCATGCAGGCGAGTTTCAGCCGCCACGGCATCGACGCGGTCGAAGTCGGCGTCGCGGCCAGCGCGCTCCTGTTCGTGGTCGTGAGCCTGCGGACGCCGCCGACGCCCGCGGAGAATCTGGCGATATTTTTCGAGGACGCGCAGACAGCGAGCGGTCGTGGTGCCGCCTTTGGAGCCTGAGAAAAAACACGCAAGATCACCACAGGGCTCATAGGGCACACAGAGAACAAGAGGATTCTCTCCGTGGTCTTTGTGGGCTCCGTGGTAAAGCGGGTTTTTTCACAGGCTCTTATTGCGGAGGTTGGCGTCGGGGTGCCACGGGTGACTCGTCGAGGAGGTGATCCGTGAGCGTGGACACCAGCGTTCAATTCAGAGACCACGCAGCCGAGCGCGAGGCGTTGAATGCGATTTCGGTCGATGAGGCAGACGCGCTGCTGCGCCGCTTCTCGACGCTGGTGCGCGAATCGGGCAGCGCCGACGAGCGGACGGCCGGCGAATACATCGCCGGTCGGCTTCGCGGGCTCGGGATCCCGCTGACCGTTCACGATCCCCAGCTCTATCTGAGCGTCCCGGAGCGCGCGGAGCTGCGCGTCGCGGCGCCAGGCCCCGCGCGGCTCGTCGAGGCGCGGCCGCCCGCCTTCGGACTCTCGACGGGAGGCGACGAGATCAGCGGCGAGCTCGTGTATGTCCCTTCTCGCTATGCCGGCGGTCCCGGCGATCTCTTCGATCTGCCGACAGCGGCGGAGTCTCGCGGCGGCGCCGACCCGGTGGCGGGGAAGATCGTGCTGACCGAAGGGTATTCGATGCCTGGAACGGTGCGGGCCTTCGAGCAGCGGGGCGCGATCGCGCAGGTCTACATTCATCCCGGTCGGCGGATCCACGAGGGGATCTGCACCACCATCTGGGGCGCGCCGGACGCGGAATCGATCGCCCGAAAGCCGCGCGTGCCGGTGGTCTGTGTCAACCATCCCGACGGTGAGGCGCTGGCCGCGGCAGCAGCAGCGGAAGGCGGTGGCCTGCGGGTCGCGATTCGGACCTGGCTGAGGGAAGGCTGGGCGCCGTGCCTTCTGCCTGTCGCCGAAATTCGCGGTCAGGAGGACCCGGACGAGTTTCTGCTCGTGCACGGTCATTACGACTCGTGG
>JACOUA010000278.1 GCA_016178075.1 Acidobacteriota bacterium | reverse complement strand
CCTCCGCTTTCCCGCGGACCCGAACGACATGCTCCTGAGCGGCGCGCTCGTCGGCGGTCAGGCGCTCGCGAACCGCGCGGTCACGCTCGACGCGCCGCTCGGCAAGGGGCACGTCGTCATGTTCGCCAACCGGCCGTTCTGGCGGTGGCAGACCCACGGGACCTATTTCCTCGCGTTCAACGCGATCCTGAACTGGAACGATCTGGACGCGGGGAAGGCTCCGGCGCGGACGCCGACGGAGCAGGGCGGCCGGCCCCAGTAAAAACTGCGTACTTCGAAGAGCGCAGAGCTGGCAGACATTTCAACCTTCGGTGGCCTGCCTGCGCTCTTCCTTCATCCTTCACCCCACTTTTCTCGACCAGCCGCTCCGCTCGGTTCAAGCACCCTTCTTGCAGATGAGCAGCGCGCAGGGTGGCCAGAACGGGACGCGACGCGACGATGCTAAGATTGACGGGAGAGCAGCGGAAGCTTCTGGCGGAGAAGTTTCCGGACATCGGTAATATGGTTGCCGTCGCTCTCGTGTTCGGCCAGCTACTCGGGCGTGACCCGTTCTCACCGAAGGTGGCCGTGATCGGGTTCTGCGCGTGGGCGGGCTGTATGGTTACCGCCGTGCGGTTGGTCAAGAGGAAACCGTAATGGACCAGAGGCTCAGCTTCTACATCGTTTTTGTCGGCATGATCCTCGGGTTTGGGTATCTCATCCTCTTCCTCGACTGGCTCGGGCGGCGGCGGGACGCTCGACGCAAGACCCACAAGTAACGAAGCTTCGGCCCCCATGGCTCACGTTCTTCACTCGGTCTCATGCGAAGCTTCGTTACGTTTCGGTAGAACAGTCTGGCGCCCCGCCTGAACCCGAACCTTACCGCTGCGTCTGCCCGGCCGCGGCCGCCTGCGCCATCCGTTCCTGCATCTGGCGGGTGAGGTGCGGGACGATGCCGATCATCCGCTCGAGGACCATCAACTGCGCGCGATGGTGCATCTCGTGCTCCTTGGGCGAGAGCAGCATCTCGAACCGGCTCTTGGTCGCCGGCTGCGCGCCCGGCGGCATCGCCAGCTGCTCGGCGAGGAACGTCTCGTCGAGTCCCTCCACAAAGGACGCGAACCTGTCTCCTTCGGACCGGAGCAGCGCCACGATTTCCGCCTTCGTGCGCGGCGTTGATTCCTCGGCGACGATTTTCTGGAACAGCTCGGGGAAATTCACCGTTGTGAGGTCGCTGATCCTGTTCTGCTGAATGTGAAGCTGGAAGCCGGGACCAAAGGCGATGTGCACGAGCGACTGGCCGATTGTGCGGGTGTCGGGTGCCGCGCGGAAGTCGTACTTGTTCTCGGGAATCTCTTCGGCGATCTGAATCGTGTTCTTCCGAACCGTGCGGAATGCGTTTGCGAGATCTTTCCCACCGTAGTACGTCATCGTTGCCTCCCTTATTTGATCCGCATGGGGCCTCCGATGGTCTGCCCGATCACGAGAGGCGATCTTAGTTCAAAAGGGAACGGCTCCTGTTTCCGGATTTGACAATCTGAACCCATCCGCTCTACCGTAGGGGCTCGCTGCCTCGCGCAGCGCTTTATCCAGAGTGGCTGAGGGAACAGGCCCGACGACGCCACAGCAACCTGGCCGCGAGTGCCAAGGTGCTAACTCCTGCCCCCGCGGGGAGAGATAAAACCGGCCGGCCGCGTGCCTGCGGTCGGCAGAAATCTCACTCTCACGGAAGGGATTTGGGTCCGGCCGGCGAGGCCGCGAAAGAATCGTACGGCTGAGCTTGGCGGCGCCCGAGATGACGTCTGTGCTCCGCCAGACGGGTATCGCGGTCGGGAAAGTGTATCGGGGGGATGCGCTGGGGCCGGGTGAGGTGGCGGTTCTCACGTCATCTGCGGCTGGCACGAATCTCGAAGAGGCGCTGTCTAAGCTTGATGAGGAGGCACGCCAGGGATGCCGGGCATTTCGCGTGCTGGAGGCGTGAATGGGCTTGCGGGTGGCGGTCCTGAAAATCGGCGGGTCGGTCCTGAGGGACCAGCACGCCTATCACGAGTCGGCCGAGCTGGTGCGCGACCAGCTCCGGAGCGATCCGGAGTGCCGGCTGCTGGTGGTGGTGTCGGCTGAAGCGGGCGCGACCGACGCGCTCGAGCAGCTGGCGTGCGACATCGCCTCGTCACCGGATTCGCGCCTGCTGGATTTGCTCTGGTCGGTCGGTGAGCGCAAGTCGGCGGCGCTCCTGGCGTTGTGTCTCCAGCGCGCCGGCGTGGACGCGACGGCGCTCGACCTGCAGCAGATCGGGCTGAAGGTCAGGCGCGGGTCGAACGGCGGGGTGACGGCGCAACTCTCGCCCGCCCGGCTGCAGCACGAGCTCAAGCGCCATCCGGTCGTCGTGATCCCGGGCTTCTTCGGCGTGGACGCGGACGGCGGTGTCGTGTCGCTCGGTCGCGGCGGATCGGATTTGACGGCCGTCCTGTTTGCCTGCGAGCTCGGCGCGGAGCGCTGCGAGCTCGTGAAGGACGTGGCGGGATTCTTCACCGCCGATCCGAACAAGGACGCGAGCGCCAGGCCGATCGCCGAGCTCACGCACAACCAGGCGCTGGAGATGGCGCAGGCCGGATGCGATCTCGTTCAGCTCCGGGCGCTGCGGGAGGCCGCCAGTCGTCGTCTCACGCTCGTCGTCCGCAGCCTCGATCGAAGCTCGCCCGGCACCCGGGTCGTGGGCTCGCACGAAGCTGGCGACCTGGCGACTTGGCGATTTGGCGATCCACTGAGTGAATGGGCGATCGGGTGATCGCACCAATCGCCCGCCGCTGGTTACACGTATCAGCTGCGTCGGAACTGCAGTCACGAATCACCGCAGAACTCGCAGAACACGCGGAGAGGTAGAATCCTCTGCGTGCTCCGCGGTTTATCGTCATGGCCACACGCATAGAAGTCGGCATTCTTGGCGCGACGGGTGTGGTCGGGCAGCGACTGGTGTCTCGTCTCGAGCACCATCCGTGGTTCCGGGTCACGTGGGTCGCCGCGAGCGATCGAAGCGCAGGCCGACGCTACGCCGAGGTGCCCTGGCGGCTCGGTGCGCCGCGACCGTCAGGAACATCGGAGCTCACGGTTGAAGCCAGCGTGCCCGGCCACGCGCCCCGGCTCGTCTTCTCGGCGCTCGACGCGGAACCGGCCCGCGACATCGAGCCGGCGTTCGCGCAGGCTGGGCACCTGGTCGTCAGCAACACGCGCACTTCTCGGATGGATCCGGATGTTCCGCTCCTGATTCCCGAGGTGAACCCGGACCACCTCGCGGTGCTGACCGCGCAACGACAACAACGGGGGTGGACCGGCGGGATCGTGACCAACCCGAACTGTTCGACGATTTTCCTCGCCATGGCGCTCGCGCCGCTCCGGCGCTTCGATTTGACCAGGGTCGTCGTGACGACCGAACAGGCGGTTTCGGGTGCCGGGCACCCTGGTGTCGCCTCGCTCGACATCATGGGCAACGTCGTCCCGTACATCGCGGGAGAGGAAGAGAAGCTGGAATCAGAGCCGCTGAAGGTCCTCGGCTGCTATCGCGAGGGTCGCGTCGTGCCGCATGAGGCGGTCATCAGCGCGCAGACGACTCGAGTGGCGGTCGTCGATGGCCATACGGGCGCGGCGTCGGTGGCGCTCGGCGAGCCAACGAGCGTCGCGGAGATCGTCGACGCGTGGCGATCGTTCCAGGGTCCGGACGAGGTCAGGAAATTGCCCACCGCGCCGTCACGGCCGATCGTGTACCTGGATGCACCGGATCGTCCGCAGCCGCGGCTCGACGTCGACGCCGGTGACGGGATGGTCGTGCACATCGGGCGGCTTCGACCGTGTCCGGCCCTCGGCTACAAGTTCGTCTTCCTGGGACACAACACCATTCGCGGCGCCGCAGGGGCCGCCATCCTGAACGGCGAGCTGCTCAAAGCGAAAGGCTATCTATAATCTTGCATTGACGATTGCGGATTGGCGATTCGAGGATTGATTGTCGGCTGCTGGATTGGCGATTGTGGAATCAAGGACGATGGCGCGGAATTGACCGGAATTCGGTTCGTTCGTCCTTCATTCGACGATCGGCAATCGAGAATCCACAATCAATCCCCCAGTCGCCAATCGTCAATCGCCGCCAATTCAGATTCAGTCTATTGGAAACACCTTCTCCAACCCCTCGACCGGCCGCGCAATGACGTGGACGCCGACCAGCTCGCCGACGCGCCGTGCCGCGGCGGCGCCGGCGTCGGTTGCGGCCTTCACGGATCCCACATCGCCGCGCACGATCGCCGTCACCAGACCGGCGTCGACTTTCTGCCAGCCCACGAACACGACGTTCGCCGTCTTGCACATGGCATCGGCGGCTTCGATCATGCCGACGAGGCCGCGCGTTTCGACGAGGCCGAGCGCTTCACCGGGGAGAGGAATCTTCGGCATCGTGAAGAGCCGACAAGTGAATGAAGCTGGTGTGGCGCGAACCCTTCGGGTTCGGCCGGCAGACCGGATCGACGCGGGGTTGAAAGGCCCGCGCCACATCTACCAGTGCGCAGCATTCTACTCGAATAATCTGACTCAATCATGAAACGCTCGAATCCCGACCCCGATTCCCGATCTTGCGGTCCGTGATCCCTGTCCCCTAATCCCTACCGAATCCTGCCTCTTGCTTCGACCTTCAGCCGATCGACAACCTCGAGCCCGTCGACGAGGCAGATCTCGTCCACGAGATTCGACACGACGCACGAGTGATTCGGCAGCACTCGGACGACATCGCCCGGCGCGAGCCGGGTGTGACCGTTCATCACCCGGACGACGGCGTGCTCTTCGGACAGGCGCTCGACCAGCAGATGCTCGTCCGCCACCGGCCGTTCGAGATCGTCGAAGACGAGGCCATGACCCGGTTGGGGAGTAAAGCCACGCGCCGCATCGGAGGTCAGGGTCTTGGTGCCGCAATCCAGAATGATCCGGTCCGAGGCCGGCTTGGAGACCACGCGCGCCAGGACGGTCAGCGCACAGTCCTCGAGGCGCGCTGCGCCGAGGGCAACCTGCGCCCGATCGAAGTACGCGTAGTTGCCGGGCCGCATCTCGGTGACCCCCGGCTGCCGTGCGCTGAATCTGGCTGGCGGCGTGGCGCCGACGCTGACTTCGTCGATCGCTACGCCGCGCGCTCGCAGGGCGCGGGCCAGGCCTCCGAGGATCTCGGCTTCACTGCGGGCGACCGCTTCCAGCTCGTCGTGGGGATCGATGCCGCATCGGTGAAAGCCGACATCCACCTTCACCAGCACATCGAGCTGTCGTCCGGCGCGCCGCATCGCGTGGGACCAGCCGCAGGCGACCTCCTGATGATCGACGACGATCGAGAGATGGGTGCGATCGAGGAGCGCCAGCACGCGCGGCGCTTCGAAAGGATTCACCGGATAGGGAAGACAGACGTCCGCGAGGCCCGCGGCGGCGAAGACCTCCGCTTCACCGAGCTTCGCGCAGCAGATCCCGACCGCGCCGCGATCGATCTGCCACCGGGCGACGACGGGACTCTTGTGGGTCTTCGCGTGCGGCCTGAGCCGAAGCCCGTTCGTGGACGCGAGCGCCTGCATTCGATCGAGATTGGCAAGAAGGCGCGGGCGATCGACGAGTACCTGAGGCGTGGAGAGTTCGGTAACCCGCATACGCGCATGTTATCCTGACACACTCTCCCTCCACAGGATCATCCAGGGGATGCGCGACCGCGCCGGACGCGCGGACTTTGACGATGACGTGTTGGAAGTGCGGTTCTGACAAACACGATTAACCACAGAGCTCGCAGAGCACACAGAGAAAACCTGATTCTTCTCTGTGGTCTCTGTGTGCTCCGTGGTTAAAGTCTTACGAACCCTTGGAAGTTCTGTTCCCTGATTGCGAACCCCGGGAAGATCGACGCCGCATCCTTCACCCCGAGGTGCCGCACCACGACCTCGCCGAACACGTCGCGGAAATCGGTCGTGACGGCGAGGTCGCGCCGCTCGAATCGCTGCTCGACCTCCAGGCCCGGCCACGTGCCGTAGACCTTTCCACCGCGCACCGGGCCGCCGATTACCATCATCGCGTTCGCGTGGCCGTGATCGGTGCCGCGATTGCCGTTTTCCGCGACGGCCCGTCCGAACTCCGACATCGTCAGGATCACGACATCGTCCAGCCGGTCGCCGAGGTCGGCGGCGAGCGCCGCAACGCCGCGCGCGAGGTCGTCGAGCCGGGTCGCGATCTGTCCCGTGGCGGCCCCTTCGTTGACGTGATGATCCCATCCGGATGACTCGGCAAACGCAATCTCCAGACCGACGTCCGCCTTGACGAGTTGGGCGATCTGCTTCAGCGCCTGGCCGAACACAGAGCGTGGGTACGCGACGCCCCCGGCGGGCTCGTACCGGCCGGGATCGGCCTGTTCCAGGAGTCGAATCGCGTCGAACGCTTCCCGTCCCGTCGCGCTCAGCACGGCGTCGGCGGCCGCCGTGTATTCGGATTCGAACGACGATTGCGCCGCGCCGGAGGCCTCTCCCGCGCGGATGCCGAACTGGCCGATCTGGTTCATCGCGACGGCCGGCGCCGTCCCCTGCAGGATTCGCGGCATCTGCGTCGTCAGGGCCACGGCGCGGAAGGGAGTGGCCGCGGCGTCCGGGCTCGGCGTGCGCGCGCGTTCCCGGACGCAGCGATTGAGCCAGCCGTCCTGCGTGCTCTTGACGCCGGGGGTCGCGGTCTCCATGTAGTCCTGCGCGTCGAAGTGCGACCGGGTGGAATCGTGGGAGCCGCAGGCATGCACGATCGCCAGGTGCCCCTCTTTGTAGAGCGGCGCCAGGGAGCCAGGCGCGGATGGAGACCAAAGAACCCGTCGAGATCGACGGCCGATCCGTCCGTGGAGCCGGGCCGCGCAATCGCGATGCTGGGCCGCGCGGCGTAGTACGCGCGGTCGCCGAACGGGACGATCATGTTCAAGCCGTCAACCGCGCCGCGCTGAAAGATCGCGATCAGGATCTTGCGGCGCGGGCTTCCGGCCGCCGCGGTTCGAGTGAGAAAGGACGGCGCGAACCCCAGGCTCACGAGGGCCAGGGCGGACTCTCTCACGAATACGCGGCGGCTCATCATCGCGTTCCCCCATTGTCGATTGCCGACTGAGGATTGACGACTGATCGGTGATTGGTGAAGTGTCGATTGACGAATGAAGGACGAGTGTCAGATTCTTCGGAATTCATCTCAATCGTCCTTCATTCATCAATCCTCAATCGTCAATCAACAATCAGTCATCAATCGTCAATCACCAATCGTCATTTCTTCTGAAACTCCGGCGCGCCGAGCGCGAGCGCGGCCATCTGGCCGATCTCGGTCGACTTCTTCAGCGTCGCTCGCGTGGAGTCCGAGACATCGCCCATCAGGATCTGCTGCACGAGCGGCTCGGCGTTGGGCGCTGAGCCGGCGCCGAGGGTCCGTTCCAGATTCACCAACGTTCCACGCAGCCTGTGGCCGGCGAGCGCCAGCGCGAAGTTCATGCGATGCAGGAGCGCGCCGGTGTTCACCCAGGCATCGGCTTTGTCCGAGTATCCGGTCGGCGGCTGACAGCCATACAGCGGCATGCCCATCTCGCGTAGCGCCTGCAGGACCGGCCGCCCGTTCGTGACCTGGGCGCCGGTCGTGCGGAGCGCGCTCGTCACGAACTCGAACGGCGTCTTGACCTTCGCGCGATACGCCTCGGCGGCAAAGAACTCGGGCGACGTGATGATCGTGCGGACGACTTCCCGAAGATCGCCGTCGGTGCGGCGGAACGCGTCGGCCGCTCGATGCACGAGCGAGGTCGGCGGCGAGTCGGAAACGAACCGGCGCGCCAGCTTCGTCGCGATGAACTTCGCCGTCGACGGGTGGCGGGCCAGGATGTCGAGCACCTGCTCGCCGTCGCGCATCCCGCCTCCAGCTTTGATCGGGTGGCCCAGCACGACCTTGTCGTCGTTGTCGTGCATGCGCGGCTCGAACCGGAAGCCACCGCCTTGCGCCGGTCGATCGATTGTCCAGCCGGTGAAGGCACGCGCCACCTCCTGCACATCCTTCTGCGTGTAGCCGCCGTCGACGCCGAGCGTGTGCAGCTCGAGCAACTCGCGAGCGTAGTTCTCGTTCAGGCCGCGGGGACGCCTGGGCACGACCTGCGACCGCCGGACGTTGTCCAAGCGTTCAGCCATCTTGGGATCGGCGCTCTGCCAATTGTCCAGATAAAACAACATGGCCGGCGCCTGTGCAGACGCGCCGAGCAGATCCCGGAACTTGCCGAACACGTGCGGCCGGATCGTATCCCGCTCGTACGACGTCAGCATCGACCGGACCTGCCCCTTGCCCGCGAAGACGTTGAAGTGGTTGAACCAGAAATCGACGAGCACTTCCTGGAGCTGGCGCTCGCTCTCGACCGCCCGCACGAGCTTCTGCTCCGAGATCTCGAACAGCACCTCCTGCTGTCGCCGCCGCGCGTCGGCGAGCTCCGGGGCCCCCGACGCGCGTTCTCCAGCCCGTTGGGGTGGGAGCGCGGGGGCCTGCATCCGAGGGTCGGCCTGCATGTCCGGGTCCGCGGGCTGACCGCTCTGGGCGGCGCGCTGCTGCACGCGGCGCCGTTCCTGCTGGAACGGGAGG
>JACOUA010000247.1 GCA_016178075.1 Acidobacteriota bacterium | reverse complement strand
TACGCGACGCGGACCCGCAAGGTGAAGACCGACCGCCGGGATGCCCGCGCCTTGGCCGAAGCCTGTCTGCTGGGCGCCTACCACGCGGCGCATCGGCTCTCCGACCCCCAACGCCACGTGCGCGGCCGCCTGCTCGTGCGCGATCTGCTCCGGGAGCTGCGTGCCCGCGGCACGGCCGTGTTCCTGAACTCGCACCTGCTCGGCGAGGTCGAGGCGACCTGCGATCGGGTCGCGTTCGTCAAGCAGGGACGGATCGTCCACGAGCTGTCGCTCGCCGACGCTCCCTCCGGGCTCGATGTCGAGCTGCGGATCGCGGGCCCAGAAGATCGTCCGGCGGAAGCCGGAAGCCACGAAGCCATCATGCAGGGCCTCGCCCGCTTCGGCAGCCAGCCGGTGCAGGCGAACGGCATCGTTCACCTGCGCGTCGAGCACGAGGCGTCGCTGCCGGCACTGGTCCGATGGCTCGTCGAGCGCGGCGTCAACGTGTACGGGCTACAGAGCCGGCGCAAGTCGCTCGAGCAGTGGTTCGTCGAAGTGATGGGTGAGGATCAGAGACCGGGGTGAAAGAATTGAGGATTTGGTGATTGGGGATTTGGTGATTGATTGAATGCCTATATTCACAATCGCTCATCTCACCCTGCTCGAGACGCGGCGTCGCCGTATCCTGCTCGCGGGTCTGCTGTGCGGGATGGCGTTCGTGGTGCTCTTCGCGACGGCGCTGTCGTTTGTCGAGCGCAGCCTGCAGGCCCAAACGGCGCTGGACATCGTGCGGCGCCGGACGGCCCTCCATGCCCTGACGGTCGCGGGCTTGTATGTCGCGAACTTCCTGACGCTCATCACGGCGGCGCTCCTGCCGGTCGACACCTTGTCGGGAGAGATCGCCTCAGGTGTCACCCAGACGCTCGCGTCGAAGCCGATCCGGCGCGCCGAGATCGTGGTCGGCAAGTGGCTCGCCCACTGGATGGTCGCGGCGGCGTATCTGGCCGTGACGGCCGGCGGCGTGATCCTGGCGTCGCGCGTCGTCAGCGGATTCCTGCTGCCGGGTGTCGAGCGAGGCCTGCCGCTGATGCTGCTCGAGGCGACGGTGATGCTGACGGTCTCGATCGCGGGGGGGACCCGATTCAGCACCGTCACGAACGGGCTGGTGGCCTTCGGCGTCTTCGGAATGGCGTTCATCGGCGGCTGGGTCGAGCAGATTGGCGAGATCATCACCGACAATCCGGCGACCCGCCAGGCTGTGCGCGACGTCGGCACCGTGGCCAGCCTGATCAGCCCGACTGATTCGCTCTGGCGGTTGGCGGCGTATCACATGCTGCCAACCATCGCGCGCGACTTGTCGCTGACACCCTTCACCCAGATCTTTCCGCCGAGCAACGCGGTGGTGGTGTGGGCGGCTGGTTACGTGCTCGTCGTGCTGGCGATCGCGTTGCGCCAGTTCCAGCGTCGGGCGCTCTGACTCACAACTGCCCTTTATTTGACGATCGGCTTTGGCCCAGCCAAAGCCGGACTCCCTCGTCAAGGTGAATTATTTCTTGATCGTCGCGCCCGTCAGCTGCGCCAGCGCCCCGAGCGTCGTCTGAGCGGCGTTGAGGCCAAGCCGGAAGTCCTTATCCGAAAAAGTGGCGTAGAGATCCGTCGGCTGGTGCCAATGCGGATTCCAGCCGCTGCCGGTCTGGACGCCGCGCTCGTTCTCCCGGAGGCTGATCGCGGGGACGATGTCCTGGAATGCGCCGGAGTCGGTGTTCGTCATGTGGCTTCCGACGGAGGCCGGATAGTCGGTCGCGTACTGCTCGTTGGCCTGCAGGAACAGCCACGCCAGCTTCTGCGCCTCGGCGGCAAATTTTGAGTTCACCTGGAACTCGATGTTGACGTCGGCTTCGGGACGCTGCTCGGGGCTGACGGTCCCGTCGGCGCGGGGCATGCCGTGATCCCACAGCATCATGTCGTGCTGGATCATCCCGAGCCACTTCGGCTCGGGATACTTGCCTGAACCAGGGGGATCTTCCTTGCCCTGCAGATCACCGCGCTGAGCCACATAGGCTCGCGCACCGTTCAAGCCGGTCTCTTCGTTGTTCCAGAGGGCGAATCGGATGGAGCGCTCCGTTTGCACATCCGGGCCGTTGAAGACGCGCGCGAGCTCCATCACCAACGCGGTCCCCGATCCGTCGTCATTCGCCGCTTCGCCCCAGCCGTGCCCGTCCATGTGGGCGCCGACGATGTACATCTCATCCGGGTGCGTCGTGCCGATCTTCGTGCAGTAGACCTCTTCGCGCGGCCCTGGCGTCGTCGGCTGCATGTTCAGCTCGCGCAGCTTCACGTCGGGCTGCGCATGGGGATCGTTGTTGACGCCCGTCCGTGCGCGATACCCTCTCGGCCGGCCTCCGCCCGACGCTCGGGCGTTGGCGCCACGCCCTCCGCCACCACCTCGTCCCTGACCGGTTCGCGGCTGCGGCTGATACTCGTACCGGATGCGCTCGGTGTTGGCGCAGCCGTAGCTCTTGAGCTGGGCTTCAATCCAGTCGATCGCCACGCGGTTGCGATCGGTCCCTTGTCGGCGATCGCCGAACTGCGTCAGGCCCTTGATCGTGGCTTTGTACTTTTCGAGATCGAGCCGTTCCGCCAGCGGTTTGACCGGGTCATCGGCGGGGGCTGCCTGCACCGGCGCCGGAGATTCCACGGGGCGTTGGGCGAGACCGGGTGCAACGAGCGCGGCGACCACGCTGAAGGTGACAAGAAAAGGTTG
>JACOUA010000246.1 GCA_016178075.1 Acidobacteriota bacterium | reverse complement strand
TGGCCTGCCGGGCCGCGCTCGTGTTTCTCGAGGAGTTGATCGATCGCGGTTTGCTCAACCACGTCGCGTCGGTCGGCGCGTTTGCGCGCGCCAAGCTGTCGGAGCTCGCGCGGCGGCACGCGACGATCCAAGAAGTTCGGGGCGCTGGCCTGATGTGGGGCCTGCAGCTCGATCGCGAAGCCGCGCCCGTCGTGGACGCCGCCCGGCATCAGGGACTGCTGGTGAACGCCACAGCCAAGAGTGTCGTGCGTCTCCTCCCGCCGTTGACGATCACAGAGGCGGAGGTGAGCGCGGCTGTCGACATGCTCGACCGGGCGTTGGCGTCTACGGTCGCGGGGCAGGCGTGAATCGCGCGCCTCGATCCGCCGTGCGGCCAACGGCTGTCCAGCTGCGCATGGGGCCAACGGGGATCGCAGGGATCCCCGGACCAAACAATGAGCCGCCGCGGAGCCCGGTCGATGCAGTGAGATGGGCGGAGCGGCCGCCCCATGCGGACTGAATCTGGTAGGCGCACCCATGGCAGGCCCCACACCCGCGCACGTCGCGATCGACCGAATCCCGGGCGGCGTTACGACGCCCCTCGGGTTTCGAACCGCCGCCATCGCCTGCGGGATCAAGGCTTCGGGACTCGATCTCGCGCTCCTGGTCGCGGACGCGCCGGCCAGCGCGGCGGCGCTCTTCACCACCAATCTGGTGAAGGCCGCGCCGGTGTTGCTCTCGCAGCAGCACCTGCGGTCGTCGCGCGGCGTCGCGCGCGCCATCGTGGTCAACAGCGGCTGCGCCAATGCCTGCACGGGCGAGCAGGGTCTGGCGGTGGCACAAGCGTCAGCCGCTGAAGTCGCGCGCCTGCTGGAATGCCGATCGCAGGAGGTGCTGGTCGCATCGACCGGCGTTATCGGCGTCGCCCTCGACATCGAGAAGCTTCGACGTGGCCTCGCGCGTCTCGTGCCCGAGCTGCGAGACGATCGCCATCACGACGCCGCGCTCGCCATCATGACGACCGATCGCGGTCCGAAGGAATGCGCGGTCCGGGTGACGCTGCCGGGCGGCACCTTCTTGGTCGGCGGCATGGCCAAGGGCGCCGGCATGATCGCACCGAACATGGCGACGATGCTCGCGTTCGTGACAACCGACGTGAGGGTGCCGTCCTCGGTGCTGAGAGAGGCGTTGACCGACGCCGCGCGGACGACGTTCAACGCCATCACGGTGGATGGCGATACGTCGACCAACGACACGCTCTTCGTGCTGGCGAGCGGCGCGAGCGGCCAGGAAGTCCGGGAGGTCGGCGATCCGACGTATCCCCTGTTCCTCGAAGGCCTGCGGGAGGTCTGCCGCGCGCTCGCGCTCGAGATCGTGCGGGGCGCTGAGGGCGCGACCAAGGTCGTGTCGCTCGAGGTCAGCGGCGCCCCGTCCGACGAGGACGCCCGCACCGTGGCGCGGGTCGTGGCCAACTCGCCGCTCGTGAAGACCGCCGTCCACGGCGGCGACCCGAACTGGGGCCGGCTGCTCGCCGCAATGGGACGCGCGGGGGTGCCGTTCGACCCCGACCGATCGCGTGTGGCGATCGGCCACGTCGTGATGTTCGACCGTGGGGTGCCGTTCGATGACCGCGCCCAGGAAGCCGCCGCGCATCTGGCCGGCGCCGAGATTTCGGTTCAGCTCGACCTCGGTGGGCCCGGCTCGGGACGTGCGACGCTGTATACGTGCGATCTCTCGGCGGAGTACGTGCGGATTAACGCGGACTACAGGACATAGCTGTCAGCCCTCAGCTATCAGCCATCGGGACGGCCCGCTGCGGCGCGGCCGGTACGCAGCAAAGCTGCTGAGCGCTGAAAGCTGATGACCAACTCCATCGAGGCTTCATGTTCAGAACGACCTGCCTGACGCGCAACTTTCTGTCGATCCTGGACCTCGATCCCGGCGAGCTCGAGGCCGTGCTGGCGCTGGCGGCCCGCCTCAAGCAGGAGCGCGGGCTCGGATGGCAGGCGCCGACCTCCAGAGCCTTGGCCGGTCAGCACGTCGCGCTGCTCTTCGAGAAGCCGTCGCTCCGAACGCGGTGCACCTTCGAGATCGGGATCCACGAGCTGGGCGGCGAGTACCTGCACGTGCCGCACGAGGTCGCGCTCCGCGATCGCGAGAAGCTCTCCGACGTGGCGCAGAACCTCGAACTCTGGGTCTCCGCCATCGTTATTCGTACCTTCGCCCAGCAGCGGCTCGCCGCGTTCGCCGCCGCCGCGCCGCGGCTGCGGGTCATCAACGCGTTGACCAACGAGCAGCATCCCTGTCAGGCGCTTGGCGACTGGCTCACGCTCGTCGAGCGCTGGGGATCGGCGAAGGACCGAACCATCGCTTTCGTCGGCGACGGCAACAACGTGGCCCGATCGCTGATGGAAGCGGGCGCACTGCTCGGGGCAACGGTGCACCTCGGCTGTCCTGACGGCTACCACTTGCCCGAGCGCGTCCTCGAGCAGGCACGCGCCGCCACCTCGCCGCGAGCTGAGATCCGGACCTTCATCGATCCGGCCGAGGCGGTGCGCGGCGCCGACGTCGTCTACACCGACACGTGGACGTCGATGGGATTCGAGGCCGAGGCCGAAGAGCGGCGGCAGACCTTCGCCCCCTACCAGGTCAACGCGCGCCTGATGTCGCTGGCTCGCCCAGAGGCGCTGTTCATGCACTGCCTGCCGGCGCACCGCGGCGAGGAAGTGACAGACGAGGTGATCGATTCGTCAGCGTCCGCCGTGCTGGATCAGTCGGAGAATCGCCTGCACACGCAGAAGGCGATTCTCTTAACGCTGATGGGTGGCTAGGTCTAACGGCCGCCCGCTTTAGTCTCAGGAATGGGTGCTGTTGACGGTCGGTCTGACAACGATGGTAACAAGTTTCCTACCGAAGGACTGTCGATTCACTCCGGAGACCGGGGAGCGGGAACTGCGTCTTGTTCGACGTCAATAATCTCGCGGTCTTCTTCATCACCGGCGATCTCGCCTCCGATGTATTGCATGTTTCCGGCGAACAACTGATCGTCAAGGTCGGTCTGCGTGAGCGGCTGATCGCTCTCAAAGAGCCACGTCTCATGAATCGTTGCCCTGCAGCGCACCGTGATTCTGTATCTCACGGAAGCGCTGTTTTTCTCGACTGGAGAGCATGCAACCGTTCGCGAGGCCCTGGCATTTTTTGCGTGGTCCCTGCGGCCCTGGCGTTGCAGTTTCTGCATCGTTCACCCTCCAGTCAGTGAGTTAGTGGCGCGGCGCCTGTGCAAGAGCACAGATCATGCCGAACGTGCTTGTTGACCAGGAGGATCCCCAGCGGAAGGTCTCTCCAATTAGAGGGATCGACCGTGACGGACCAGGAACCTGCCGTATAATGACCGCGTCGATGGAACCTCTTAGAACCGAACGCCATCTAGCAGCCCTTGCCGTGGCGCTTGGCGCTCAGGAGGTCCGCGGCTTTTCGGCCTCAGAAGCCCCGCTCGTTCGTGATCTCCCAACCGTTAGCCGCGATCTTGTTCGCGAGTGCCGCCGCCAGATTCAGAACGGCCGCGATCCACTCGGGGAGGCACTCTGCGCCCTGCGATCGCCGGAGGAGCGCAGACCGCGCGGCGCAACCTACACGCCTCGTCCGATCGTGTCTGCGATGCTGCGATGGACCGCGACGAGCGGCCGGAAGCCTGTGCGCGTTGTTGATCCCGGCGTCGGTTCCGCGCGGTTTCTGCTTGCCGCCGGACAACGTTTCCCGGAAGCCGCACTCATCGGTATTGAGATCGATCCACTCGCAGCACTCATCGCTCGCGCGAATCTTGCCGCCGCGTCATTGACAACTCGCAGCGAGATCGTGGTCGACGATTTTCGAAATTACAGACTGCCGGAGCAAGACGGAACCACTCTATTTGTGGGCAACCCTCCATACGTTCGGCATCACTTGATTGGGCCGCAGTGGAAAGGGTGGCTCGTTCGGGTAGCGCGTGAGCGGGGGCTCGATGCGAGCCAGCTGGCTGGGCTGTATGTCTATTTTTTCCTAGCAGTAGTTGGACATGCCAGGCCGGGAGACTATGGTGCGTTTATCACCGCTGCCGAGTGGTTAGATGTGAACTACGGGCGCGTCCTCCGCGAAATGTTCCTGGGACCGCTTGGTGGTCGCGCGATCACGCTAGTAGAACCCACGGCTCAGCCTTTCCCAGACGCCGCAACGACCGCAACGATCACATGTTTTGAATTCGGCGCTCGGCCGTCCTCGATCCGAGTCCGTCGCGTCGAGAAGCTTGACGAGTTGGGCGCCCTGGAGGATGGAGGACGGTTGATCCGTCGGGAACGTCTGGAGGCTGCGAATCGATGGACGCCGCTCACACGTCTGCAGAAGAAGACCCCATGTGGTTTCGTGGAACTCGGCGAATTGTGCCGCGTCCACCGCGGACAGGTCACCGGAGCGAACAAAGTGTGGATTGCAGGAGAGCACAGCTCTGGGCTGCCTGATTCGGTTCTCTTTCCGAGTGTCACGAAGGCGCGCGAGTTGTTTAACGCAAATGGACTGCTCTTAGATCCCGCCCCGCTCCGCCGCGTAATTGATCTGCCGGCTGATTTGGACGAGCTCCCGCCCGCCGGACGTAGGGCCGTCGATGCGTTTCTGAGACGAGCCGTGACCCTCGGAGCGGCAGACGGCTACATCGCACGAATGCGGAAGGCTTGGTGGGCCGTTGGGTTGCGTGAGCCCGCGCCAATCCTGGCGTCCTACATGGCGCGTCGGCCTCCGGCATTCGTCCGCAATCTTGCTGACGCACGCCATATCAACATCGCTCACGGTATCTACCCCCGTGAGACAATCCCCGAAACCGCACTGCAGACGCTCACCGAGTATCTCGGCCGGAGCGTCGGCTTGGGCTCCGGCCGCACGTATGCCGGAGGACTGACCAAGTTTGAACCGAAAGAGATGGAACGGTTGTTCGTTCCCGACCTTCCGATGCTGAATGAGCCCTGGTCGCTGCCCGCTTGACGGATGCCAAACCCTGACCTGTTGCCACCGACTCGGTGGACTCAAGAAGAACTCGAGGCCCAACTGCGGCATGCCATCGAAGATTTCCGTCGCGAGCGGATGGAGGAACCGCTCGAGGCATACCTCGAAGCGTTTGAGGAACGACAGGATGCGTTTGAAAACCTGCTCGAAACCACAGTTGATCTTCGCGAACTCAGCAAGCACGCGCTCGATATTCTTCTCGATCCACAGATGCAGGAGGCGTTCCGTTACTTGGCTGGCCCTCCTATCTCGCTCGATGATCTCAAAATCGTTGCCGATATCCAGAGCCTGTCCGCCAAGGAGCTAAGGGCGAAGCCAGAGGACGCGCAACGTTTGATCGAAACCGTGAGCCTTGGACTGGATCGCCGCCGTTTTCCGTGGATTGCCGAGAACCGCGATCCGTCCGAGACCGAAAAACACGCGGCGATTCTGGCGTCCGCGGCGCTGCTCGCATCTCAGCGGGTCGCGACGAACCGTCGGAGCGAGGGCAAGAACGCCCAAGAGTTGCTCGTCGAGAAGACTCTGATCGCCGCGAAGTTTCGGAAGGTCGAGACGCGAACAGTCAGGACGCTTGCAGAAGGCCCACAGCCCGGGCACTTTTGTCGAGAGTCGAAGCTAGGTACGCGTAAGGCAGACGTTCTGATTGGGTTATGGGATCGTCGGCTTATGCCGATCGAGTGCAAAGTATCGAACTCCGCCACGAACTCGATCAAGCGCCTCAACAACGACGCCGCCATGAAAGCGGAAATCTGGCGCAAGGACTTTGGAGAGGTAAACGTTGTTCCGACGGCGGTTTTGAGTGGCGTCTACAACATCATGCATTTGCTAGATGCACAGACCCGAGGACTGACGCTGTTTTGGGCTCACGATCTGGAAAGCATGATCGGGTGGATCGAGCGCACCCGCAGAAAATAGCCCTGGAGGTTACATTTTCTGTTTACTGAACTCCACCGGCGCCGTGTAGATCCCTTCCTCGACAAGATGCGCCGCGAGTCAGCGGCGCGTCACGTCCGGCGGGCCGGTGAGAATCACATGCTGGCGGTCGTCGATCGCATAGGGCAGCTTCGCGAGCGCGCCCTGTTTCGCTGCGCGCGAGAACCAGTCCAAGTCGAGTCCGCGGATCGAGAGCGTCGTGTCCGCGATCTGCACGCGGGAGATCGCGTGGAGCGGCGCCAGGAGCTCGCTCTTCTGCAGAGCTCCGGCCGGCGTCACGTCCGCGAACGCCGCCGCGCCGCCGATCGTCGTCAGGTAGACGGCGAAGATCGTCTCCTCGCCGAGCTCCGGGCCCCTGTACGCCGTGGTTTGACACGACGATGCCGTCGACGCCGTGTGCGATCGCGAGTTCCGCGTCCTCCCGAGTCTGAATGCCCTTCACGAGCAGCTTCATGGGCGTGGCATCCTTGAGGCGCTTGACGGAGTCCCACGTGAACACCGAGCGGCTGGAGCCCTCTGCCCCTCCGTGCTCCGCCAGGCCCGCATACATCGGCTTGCGGAGCCCTCCGTGGCAGTGCTGACAGAGCGGTGCCCTGACGCCCTCGCGGCCCTGGGACCGCCTGAACGTCAACCCCATGTTCGCTCTCCCTCTTAGACTCTAGCCTCTAGAAGGCGAGCCTGACGCCGAGCAGAGCCTGGCGCGGGAACCCGCCACCGCCGTACAGATTCGTCCGCACCAGGAAGGTCGAGGCGACGCGGCGATCGCCCGACGGATTCGTGAAGTTCGCGCGATTCGTGATGTTGAAGATGTCCAGGAACACCTCCAGCGCCTTCTGCCCTGCCAGATGGCGCCGCCAGCCGGCCCGGACATCCATCTGGAAGTAATCGGGCCCCCTCGCGCCGTTGCGCCCGCCCTTGCTCTCCACATTCTGCATCGCGTTCAAGGCGGTGCCGCTGTAGGTGCCGGCAGGCAGCGGATCGACGAGCTCTCCGTTTTGATCCGCGTCGATATTGCTGTCGAAAATCGAGAACGGTTGGCCGCTCATGTACCGCGCGGTGGTGGACACGATCAGCCCGCCGGTCTTCGGCATCTCCGCCTGGGCCCCGATCGACAGGATGTGCCGGCGGTCTACGCTGCTGGGCCCCCGGAACTTGTCCAGGTTGAGATTGGTCAGGACCTGGTACGTGTTCGTATCACTCTGGTTGTTGGCGGTGCCCCGCGCGGACGACAGCGAGTACGAGACCCGGGCGGACCAGTTGTTCGCGTACCGCTTCTCGAGCGAGAGGTTCAACCCGTCGTAGACCGACTCGCCCGTGTTCTCCATCACCCAGACATGTTGGCTATAGGGCTCGCCCAGCACGCCAAATGCATCCAGCCGCGTAATCGGCCCGGTGCGGCTCGTGTTCGCACGGACCATCGGGTTGAGGTTGCGCGCGAGGAACATGTCCTTGTTGACCATGCGGACGTAGTCGGCATGGACCGCGAGCGAGGCCGCGATCTCCCGAACGTAGCCGACCGTGAACTGGTGCGCGTAGGGTTGGCTCCGATTCGGAGAATCGTAGATCACGTCCCCGGCGTTCTTCAGCAGCGTCCCGGGCGGGTAAAGCTGATTGAGCAGGGCGCGGTTGATGAACGGTCCATTGACCAGGAACGGGTCGGCCGGTAACCGCCCCGCGCTCGGACCCGGGTCCGCGCTGTTGTTCGGGAAGTTGAGCACGGCCGACGA
>JACOUA010000245.1 GCA_016178075.1 Acidobacteriota bacterium | reverse complement strand
GGCATCAAGCTCGACGAGCCGGTTCGCAAGAGTCCCACCGGCAGCACCATCACCTACATCACCGATCCCTGGGGTACCCGCATCGAGATTGTCGAACGGGCGCCGTTAGCCTGACTTCCGCGGTTTTTTGAGGACGATGCTGTGTTTTCAACAGGTTAGGGTTCGTAAATAAATAAAGGTATCAATTCAGCGCTTGATGAGAGCGGCCGGTCTGATGAGGTCTGATGACGTAATTCCATTCGCCGTGAAAGGTGTGGCGTTGAAGGTTGACCTGTTTCATTTGTTCCGGGGTGACTTTGCGGCCCGTTGGATATTTCCGGCGATCCAATCGGCAGGTCACTTTCAGGCCCTTGGCGGTCGTCGTCTTGGCAATGAGCTTGACGACGGTTTCGTAGTCCCGCAGGGGTTCGCCCCGCCAATTCGAGGAGATAAACGAGAAGAGCCGGTGCTCGATCTTGTTCCATTTGCTGGTCCCGGGCGGAAAATGGGAGACCGCCATGCGAAGGCCGGTGTCATCTGCGAATTTCTGCAGCTCCAGTTTCCACAGGCGCAATCGCCAGCCATTGCTGCCCCCGGCATCCGCCGTGATCAGGATCGTCCTGGCCTTCGGATAAAGCCGTTGGCCTTCATGGCGCCACCAGCCCCGGATGGACGCCACGGCAAACTCGCCGGTGTCGTGATCGGTCCCGAGATTGACGAACCCCGTGTTGCGCCCGAGATCGTAAATGCCAAAGGGATAGACGCGCGACACGTCCGGCGAGGGAAAATCGTGCCCGCGCACCTGCCGCGGCTGTTTCGCGGGACGCCATTGCTGGCCGGCGTTGGCGTAGTTCCCGATGAGTTCTTTTTTCTTCGTATCCACCGAGATCACCGGCACTCTCCGTGCCAGGCAGCGTTTCACGGCGGCATTGATGTACCGGAACTGCGCGTCGCGGTCCGGGTGGGCTTGTCCCTCCTCGGTCTTCCGATTGCTCTGCAGGCTGTAGGCAAGGTCATGAAGCAGCTGGGCGACCTTCACGTGGCTGACGGGATGGTGGCGCCGACGCAGTGCGTTCGCAAGCGTCCGCGTGCTCTGACAGGTCCACCGCAAGGGCGATTCCGGGTCGCCCCGCGTTTGGGGTTCGATCATCGCTTCCAAGGTGTCCACCAGGCGCGGGTCGGACACCGCAATGGGCTTGCGCCCCGCGCCGGGGCGGCGGATCCGGCCGGGCGACAACCCAGTACCCGCTTCGATTTCCCGGATCCCTTTGGCGATCGCCTTGCGCGACAGGCCACACGCCCGACGCACGAGACTCACGCCGCCATGGCCCAACGCCCTCGCTTCGCTGGCCGCCATGAGGCGCCGCGTCCGTTCGTTCAACAGGGGCCACACGGAACGAAATTTCGCCGTCAGCAGACTGACCACGCTCCGACAACATAGTACGGATCACCGAAAAATGGTACCTTTATTTATGTACGGCTCCTTACAGATCACTCTCTATGGCTGGCCGATGGCTGTTGATTGACGGCGGCGGGCTGCCTGAGCTCTGCATTCGCGATGAGAAGCCGCAGCTCGTCGCCTTCGATGACCTCTTTTTCCAGCAGCGTCGTGGCGACCTGCTGCAGCGTCTCGCGGCGGTCGCTCAGCACCTGTCGAGCCCGCTCGTGTGCCTCGGTGAGGAGGCGTTTGACCTCCCTGTCGATCTGCTGCGCGGTTTCTTCTGAGTACGGTCCGCGCTCGGAGCCGAGCTGCACGTCGAGAAACGTCGGACGCCGGCCTGGCGCGTAATTGATCGCGCCCAGTGAATCGCTCATCCCGAACTGCGTCACCATCGATCGCGCGAGGTCCGTGGCGCGCTGCAAGTCGTTCTGCGCGCCGGTGGAAATCTCTCCGAACGCGATTTCCTCCGCGGTCCGCCCTCCAAGCAGCACGGCGAGTTGGTTCTGCAGATCCGTCCGGGTCATGAGATAGCGATCTTCGAGCGGCAACTGCAGGGTGTAGCCAAGCGCACCGAACCCTCGCTGCACGATGGAGATCTTGTGAACCGGATCCATTCCGGGCAAGGCGCTGGCCACGATCGCGTGTCCCGATTCGTGATAGGCCACCACTTCGCGCTCATGAGCGTTCATGACGCGCTTCTTCTGTAGGCCGGCAACCAGCCGGTCGATCGCCTCGTCGAAATCGTGCATCCCGACAGCCGGCTTGTCCTGACGAGCCGCGAGCAGCGCCGCTTCGTTGACCAGATTGGCCAGGTCGGCGCCGGCGAAACCGGCCGTGCGGGCGGCCACGACCTTCAAGTCAACGTCCGGGGCCACCTTCACGATCCTGGCGTGGATACGCAAAATGGCTTCGCGGCCGCGCACGTCGGGCTTGTCGACGAGCACCTGCCGATCGAAGCGTCCGGGTCTCAGGAGCGCCGGGTCGAGTATTTCGGGCCGGTTGGTTGCCGCCATGATGATGACCGCCTTGCGCGGGTCAAAGCCATCCATCTCAGCCAGCAACTGATTGAGCGTCTGCTCGCGCTCCTCATGGCTTCCCATCGGGCTCTGGACGCGCACCTTGCCGAGCGCATCCAGCTCGTCGATGAAGACGATGCACGGG
>JACOUA010000244.1 GCA_016178075.1 Acidobacteriota bacterium | reverse complement strand
GGCGAAATTCATGACAGAGCACGCGGAAGCTGCCGGGCGTATAGCCAAAGCGTGCCGCGACCTCGTGCGACGGCCACCCGTCCAGGAAATAGGCCCGCAACGCCTCGTACTGGCGGTGGATCGGGGTCGCCGGTTCGAGGAACGGCCGCGTGAGTGGCGTTGGCTGGATCTCTGAGACGCAGCGGGGATCTCTTATTGGCGGGCGATGAACTACCGTCAACGTAACGCGTAGGAGAAGGCCTTGTCGGATCAACTACTGCAGCAGATCACTGAGTTGCTTGAGCGGATTGAGTCGAAGCTCGACGCTCTGGACAGGGCGGGCGATCATGCTAGCTGCTAGTTTCTGTCGCGAAACTCATCGAAACGTCGGGACTTGCATCTGTGTTGGTCGTTCGGCCAACGCGATTGTACTAGTCGGAGGCAGAAAGGCACGGTGAAAGCGGCCTGGAGTCGTGATCGTCGAAACGGGGCATCGCCTGGGGACACGTCGCTCTCGAGGGGCCGTGGCGACTCGGAAGGATACCGTGTCTTCTCTATGCCGCTAGTCGGCGGCAACGAGCGGCCTTCCCGCGCAACAGCGCGGCGAGCACCATAAGATTGTTGGCGAGCACGGCGGCACCCACGAAGAGTTCGAAATGGTCGCGACCCTCCACGAGCGCGCGCTTCATGCCGCGCCCTCGAAACAGCACGGAGATGCGGCCTTCGATGCCGGCGCGGAACCGCTGCCCTCGCTTGAACGCCCGGCTCTTTTCGAACGATTCCCGTTTGGCGTTTCTCTTTCCTCCGGACTGCGGGATGCAGGTGAGGCCGACGCCAGCAGTCTGGCAACGCTGAATGTTCTCTTCGTTGAAGAACCCGCGATCGGAGCTATACAGACGCGGGACGGAATCGAAGAGAGCTTTGTGGCGGTCGAGGGACGGCTTGACATGGACCTGGTCGGCGGGGTTTCCACTGAGCACCCGATATTGAGTAATCAACCCTCGCCCGCTCTCGGCAAGGAACACCTTGTGACCGAACTCCACCGGTTTGAGCACCTTCCCTCGCTTGATCAGATCCGTGTGGGTTTCGAAAATGGAGTAGAGCTTCTCCCCGGTAGGCACCTGCTCGCCTTGAAGGACGCGCCGGCTCGCCTGACTGACGACCCGGATGCCGAGCTCGCAGTGCCGCGCGATCTCACTGCGGAGCGCGTCGACAGCGGTCTGCGTGATGAGATCGAGACCGCGCACGCGCCCGGTTCGCTGGACGACAGCCCGGGCCTCGGTGACCACCTGCTCGGTGACCCGGATGAGCGCGCGATACTTGCGGACGTGTTGACGGTGTCGCTCCTTCGCCGTCATGCGCTGGATTTCTTGCATCCGACGCCTGGCACAGCGTGTGCGGTTGGTGAACGCTCCGACCCCGGCGGCGAGCACGGTGTCCAGCTTCCGCACGAGCCGCGTCAAGACCCGCACCGAATCCCAGAGCAGCGTGTTATCGGTGGGATGATGAATATCCGTCTCGACCACCGTGGTGTCGACCCGCAGCTTCGTGCCATCCTCGAGGCCGAGGGTGACCGCCGCGCGGATGATCGCGTCGTTGACGGCCTGAAGCGTGCCGGGGGTCAGCCGGTTGAAGGCCCGGTTGAACGCATCATGTTGGGGGACCCGCTGGCTGTTGAAGTCGGTGAAGTGCCGCAGCGTGTAGCCATCCGCAATGCGTTCGCGGAGTTCCCGATAATCCCAGTTCTTCACGCGCATCAGGATCATCGACCGGAGTGCCTGCTGGGCCGTCAGGCCGGTCCGGCCGGTCGCGGGCTTCTTCAGACCGCGGACCAGGTCGCGCCGCACGCGTTGAACGATGGCGCCGTGCTGGTCGAGGAACGTAGCGATGGCCTTCAGGGTGGGCTCAAGGTGGACGCCCTGTTTGATGAATTCAAGGTCGGCAAAACTGATTTGGGAATCAGCCGTTCTCATCTCTTGCCCTCTTGAGCGTGAGCGCGCTGATGCTTCACGGCATTCGTGTACCGCCGGCCGGCCTCGTACAGCAGACCCTGCAGGGCGCGACCGTTCTCGATCGCGCGCCGGATCTCGGGTTCCAGTTCGTCAGGAACGTAGACGGCAACTCGACGCCCCCTGCTTCGGCCATACAGCACGTAGCTGGTGTGCTGGTCACCGCGCGCACACGCGGCGCAGCGGTCGCGCATGCAGGGACTCTTTCGAAGACTCAGGGACCCCAGCGCAGCGGGCCACAGCCTTGCAGCCTGTGCCCGGAACCAGCGCTCAACATCCGTCGGCGATTCAATCTTGGGCGGCATGACGATGTATATGTGCCATACAGCACATATACATGTCAAGTGGCACTGGTAAACGAGACCGTCAAGTCGCGGGTGCCGTGCGCCCCCAGAGGCGATAGAGATCAAGAGGAACAGCGTCGAAGGGCTCGACGGCGACAGACACATCACCGTCGTGAGTGGCCACGACTATCCACCGTGCGTGCTCGAGGCGGAGGACTTCCAGCGTCTGCGATCGCGGATTGATCAGCCACACGTGGGCGACGCCTTCTCTGGCGTACACGCGCAGCTTCGGGACGCGGTCGAGCGCCTCGGTCGAGGGCGAGAGGATCTCGCAGACCCAGTCGGGCGCAATCGACAGAGCCGGTGCGTCAGGGAGTTGCGGAACGCGGCTGCGTCGCCAGCCGGCCAGGTCGGGTACGACG
>JACOUA010000243.1 GCA_016178075.1 Acidobacteriota bacterium | reverse complement strand
GCGCTGCAGGCATATCTGTTTCGCACGGCGGACGACGTCGAGGCGCTGCTGCCGCTCGGGTCCGCGATTCGGCTCGTGAAAGGTGCGTATCGGGAGCCGTCGTCGATCGCATTCGCGAAAAAGCGGGATGTCGACGAGAACTACTTCAGCCTCGGATGCCGGCTGTTGAGCGAGCAGGCGCAGCGAACCGGAACGCTGCTCCACATCGCCACGCACGACGCGCGGCTCGTGGATCGCCTGAGCGCCTTCATCGCGCAGCGCCAGGTGCCGGATGGCGCCTACGAATACGCGATGCTGTACGGGATTCAGCGCGGGCTGCAGACGCGGCTCGCCCAGCAGGGCCGCCGGGTCCGTGTGCTCATCGCGTACGGCGAGTACTGGTTCCCCTGGTACATGCGCCGCCTGGCGGAACGCCCGGCCA
Organism: Acidobacteriota bacterium; assembly: GCA_016178075.1. GTDB lineage: Bacteria > Acidobacteriota > Vicinamibacteria > Vicinamibacterales > JACQTH01 > JACQTH01. The sequence goes on along the minus strand of JACOUA010000243.1, from coordinate 5,775 downwards.
ACGTCTGGTTCGTGGCCAAAAACCTGTTCGGCAGCTAGTGTCTCTAACGCTTCTTTACAATGCCGTTCGCCCTGAGCCCTTCGACTCCGGTCATCCTGAGCTTGCCGAAGGATGACCTTCGCTCAGGACAGGCTCTGTCGAAGGGCGACGCACCGCGCGTTCGTGGTTCGACAAGCTCACCACGAACGTTGTAAAGGCCCGCCCAGGTCCGGCTTCCGCCTTCGCACGAAGCTTCGGCGGACCACCGTAGCCTTGGCGGAGGCGGTCAGCCGGGCCAAACCCACTCGTTTACTTTATCGGTCCACTGTGGTTTCCTACGCCGCATGAACCGACCACTCGCAGCAACCTGGCGCGGCTTCGGCCTCTCGCTCGCGCTGCTCGCGGTGCTGGGCGCCGCCACCGCCACCGAGGCGCAGGATTTCCGGGGCGCAATCGCGGGCCGGATCACCGACCGATCCGGCGGCGTCCTTCCCGGCACGACCGTGACGGCGACCAACGTCGCCACCAACGTGGGCTCGACCACGACCACCAACACCGACGGCATCTACAGCCTCCTGTACTTGACGCCCGGGACCTACACCGTTGTGGCTGAACTGCCAGGATTCAAGAAGCTATCGCGTGAAGGGATCGAGGTGCGGGTGGGGGATCGGATCGCGCTGGATCTGAGCCTCGAGGTGGGCCAGCTCGAAGAGACCGTCTCGGTGACCGCCGAGTCGCCGCTGCTCGAGCTCAGCTCGGGCTCCGCCGGGCAGGTCATCGACGAGAAGCGCATCTCGATGATGCCGCTCTCCGACGGCAATCCCTTCGTGCTCGCCCGCCTCGTGCCGGGGATCGCGTATACGGGCGACTTGAAGTTTTCGCGTCCCTTCGACAACGCGGGCACCTCGTCGGTTACCGCGGACGGATCGAGCGGCGGCAATGAATTCACGCTGGACGGATCGCCCAACATGGCCAGCGGGCGACGCGTCGCGTTCGTGCCCCCGGCCGGGGCCGTGCAGGAGTTCAAGGTCGAGACGGCGAGCTTCGACGCGGCCGATGGTCACACGGCCGGTGCACGCATCAATGTCACGCTGAAAAGCGGCACCAACAGCCTGAAGGGCGAAACCTATTACTACAAGCGCGACGACCGGCTGTCGGCGACGGATTTCTTCCTGCTCAAGAGCGGTGGGACCAAGCCGCCGCTTTCTTATGACCGGTTCGGCGGACACGTGGGCGGGCCGGTGCGGATTCCCGGCATGTACGACGGACACGATCGCACGTTCTTCTTCGGCGCGCTGGAATGGCTGTATGACGAGTTCCCCGAGCCGGGCCCGCGCACGGTCCCGACCGAGGCGATGCGCAACGGCGATTTCTCGGCGCTCGTCCCGCTCGGCATCGCGATCTACGATCCGGCGTCGGCCCGGATTGAAAGCGGTCGGGTCGTCCGGACGCCGTTCGGCAACAACGTCATTCCGACCCCCCGTCTCAACGCGATCGCCCGCGAGGTCTTGAGGTACTACCCGCTGCCAAACCAGCCCGGCGACGCGCAGGGGCGAAACAACTACTTCTCCGTGAATCCGCGGGCCGACGACTTCTACTCGATCTCGACGCGCGTCGATCACCGGATCAGCGACCGGCAGCAGCTGTTCGTGCGGTTCACCCGCAACAATCGAAGGGAGTCGCGGGGCGCGTTTTTTGGCCTGGTGAACGGGGTCACCCCGGTGGGCAACTTCCTGTTTCGCATCAACGACGGGATCACGGCCGACCATGTCTACACCATGAGCGCAGGGTCGCTGCTGAACGTCCGTGGGGGCTGGCAGCGTTTTCGGGAGCCGAGCGTGCGCCAGCACGAAGGTCTGTTCGATCCCGCGACCCTCGGCTTCTCGTCGTCGGTCGTGCAGAGCTTCGCCGGCGCCCGATACTTCCCCCGTTTCGACTTCGACTCGCTGACGGACATCGGCGACAACCTCGCCTCCACCACGGTTCACAGCATCTACTCGTTCCAGCCGACCCTCACCCGCATCGCCGGCCGGCATTCGTTGCGGGCCGGATATGACGCGCGGCTCTACAAAGAGTTCTCACAGAACCTCGGCCGTCAAGCCGGCGAGTATCTCCTTCGAAACGGATCCGCCTTCACGCGCGCGCAGGACAACTCGGCGGGGCTCTTCGGACAGGATGTCGCAACCTTCCTGCTCGGGCTGCCGACCGGCGGCTCGATCGACCGCAACGGCACCCGTCTGAACTCCACCTTCTATCAAGGGTTCTTCCTGCAGGACGACTGGAAGGTGTCGGATCGATTGACGCTCAACCTGGGAGTGCGGTACGAGCTGGAAGCGGCCACGAAAGAGGCGAAAAACCGGAATGTCCGCGGATTCGACCCGGCGGCGGCGGTCAGCATCGAGGCGGCCGCCAGGGCGGCCTACGCGCGGAACCCGATTCCCGAGCTCGCGCCTTCGGCGTTCAACGTGCGCGGGGGGCTTCAGTTCGCGTCGGACGCCAATCGCGGGTTCTGGAACACCGATAAGAACAATGTCCAGCCGCGCATCGGGTTCGCGTACCAATTGAATTCGCGCACGGTCGTCCGCGGCGGCTGGGGTCTCTACACCATACCGCTCATCATCTCGGGCAACTTCCAACCAGGCTTCTCCCAGTCCACGCCGCTCGTCGCGTCGCTCGACAACGGCCTGACCTTTCGCTCGACGCTCGCAAACCCGTTTCCCGATGGCGTGCTGGATCCGTCGGGAGCATCCGGCGGCGCGGACACGTTCCTCGGCCAGGACCTCAACAACGCGGCGGGATCCCGCTTCGTGCCGCTCGACTACCACAACGGGCAGAACATGCGGTACCTCGTGACGGTGCAGCGGGAGCTTCCGGGCCAGTGGCTCGTGGAAGCCGGTTACGCGGGAAGCCACGGCTACGACATGACGACGGGCGGGGGAGGGCAGATTGGCGAGATCGACTTGAACGCCGTCCCGGCCAGATACCTCTCGACGAGCCGCGAGCGCGATCTGGCCACCATCAACTTCCTGACCGCGCTCGTGCCGAATCCGTTCCGGCGGCTGCTGCCCCCCACCGGCTTCAACGGGGCCACCATCGCGCGGCAGCAGCTCTTGAAGCCGTTCCCGCAGTTCGGCAACCTCCGCACGTTCGACGATGACGGGTCCAGCCGTTACAACTCGGCACAGGTGAAGGTGGAGCGCCGGTTCACCCGGGGCCACAGCGTCCTGGTGGCGTATACCTGGTCGAAGTTCACCGAGCGGGTGTTCAAGCTGAACCCGACCGACACGGAGTACGAGGAGCGGCTGTCCGAGTTCGACGTGCCGCACCGGTTCGTGATCAGCGGCATCCTGGAGCTGCCATTCGGCCGGGGCCGGCACTGGGGCCGCAACTCAGGCGGGTTGGCCGACGCGCTGCTCGGCGGCTGGAGCGTGCAGGCGATCGGACAGCTTCAGAGCGGCCGGCCGATCAGCTTTCACGATCGGAACATCTACTTCAACGGCGATCTCAGCAAGCTGGAGACGAACTACTCGGGAGATACGAACCAGCCGGTGTTCGACATCAGCGGCTTCTACTTCCACGACGCGCCGGTCCAGACAAGCGGCGTCGATGACCCGAACCGGCAGCGCGCCGATCAACGCATCAGGCTGGCGAACAACCTGCGGTACTTCCCATCGCGCATCCCCGGCCTGCGGGGTCACGGCCTCAATTTGTGGGACATCTCGGTCGTGAAACAGGTGCGGGTGACGGATCGGGTGCGGGCCCAAATCCATGTCGAGTTCCTGAACGCCTTCAATCATCCGATCTACAACAACCCGAACACGGATCCGACCAATGCGGAGTTCGGCAAGGTCACGAGCCAGGGGAATCTGCCGCGGGATATTCAGCTCGCGGCCAAGATCATTTTCTAAAACTCTACATTGAAAATTTTGCCATTGTGAATCTGGTGATTGATTGAAGATTTGGCAATCGGGTGATTGGGAATGTATTGAACATTGAGTAATTTTGGGTGTGGCGGGCGGTACGGAACGTGCTGTTCGCCGCGGCGTGAGTCAGCAGTCCGAGGAGCTGAAGCGCAGGACGGCGGAGTTCGCGCGCCGCGTTATTGGCCTCTGTGGAACGGTGCCGCCGACGCAAGCCGGCATCAGGCTGACAGGGCAACTGATTGACGCTGCGACATCCGTGGCGGGAAACTATCGGGCGGCATGCCGGGCGCGATCCCGCGCCGAGTTCACAGCCAAGATCGGCGTCGTCGCCGAGGAAGCCGACGAATGCGTCGGCTGGCTGGAGTTGATGGTCAGTGTGAAGCTGCTTTCGGCCGAGAGCGCGCGATGGGAACTGGACGAGGCGCGCGAACTGGCGGCCATTTTCGCCGCGTCATTCCGAACAGCCCGCAGCCACCGCTGAAATCCTTCAATCTTCAATACATTCTCAATTCCCAGATTCTTCAATCCCTCAATCAATTACCAAATCACCAATTACCAGATTCTCAATTCTTTTCGCCCGGTGCGACCGGCCGGTGCGCGCGCGCCGACGCATAGATCGCCTGCACCAGCTCTAGACTGCGTCGGCCCTCGCGGCCGTCGCACGCGGGCGATCCGTTCGTCTCGATCGCCCGAACGAAATCTTCAAGCACGCGTCGATGGGCGCTCTCATCGCCAACGACGGGAGACGAGGCGCTCAGGTTGGCGTCGGTGGTCTGCGCTGATTCGGCGCCAGCGCGAGGCGACGGGCGCGCCCGCAGGTCGACCGCGATCAGCCGGTCATGATCGAGCACCAGCGTGCCCTCCGAGCCGGTCACCTCGAGCCGCCGGTTATATCCCGGAAACACCGACGTCGCGGCCTCGATGGTCCCGACGGCCCCGCTCGCGAACTCCAGAATCGAGGCCGCAGTGTCCTCGACCTCGATGGCGTGGACCCGGGTCGCGCAGCACCCGTACACGCGGGCAACGGGGCCAAACAGCCACAGCATGAGATCGACCGTGTGAATCGCTTGATTCATCAGCGCCCCCCCGCCATCGAGGGCCCACGTGCCGCGCCAGCGGGACCCGCTGTAATACTCGGGCGGACGGTACCATTTGACCCGACCGGAGATCATGACCGGGTCGCCGATCTCACCCGCGTCGAGCATCGCCTTCATCTCGCACGCGGCAGGGCGCAACCGATCCTGAAAGAAGACGCCGAGCTTGACGCCGGCGGCGTCGGCGGCGGCGATGAGCGCGTCGGCCCGTTCGGTCGTGATGTCGAGTGGCTTTTCGACGAGCACGTGCAGCCCGCGTCGGGCGGCCGCGATTCCCTGCTCGCCGTGAAGGCCCGAAGGGCTGCCGATGGCGACCACGTCCATCGGCCGGTGGGTCAGGAACGTCTCGAAGTCGTCGTAGGCGGTGCCGCCGTAGTGACGGGCGAGGCGGGCGGTGCGCTCGTGGTTCAGGCCGTAGAACGCGACGACGTCCAGGCCAGGCACCGCCCGCGCCGCCCGGGCATGCGTCTCGCTGATGTTGCCGCCGCCGATAATCCCGATCCGCATGGACGAGGCACCAGGACCTCGGTTCAGAGCTTTACGAGATCGGCGATCCGCACGGGCCGACGCTGATCGATGCTGTTGCGAATCGCGATGCCCGTCAGACACGACATCGCGCCGGCGCGGGAGTCGGGAAGCTGCATGTAGTCCGGCATGGCCGCGTTGCGGAAGATCAGATCGCGCAGCCGATCGTCGCCGCCCCCGTGACCCTCCGTCAGCTTCGGCACGGGCACATCCGTGCGCTTCCCGAAACTCCTGGTGATGGAGATCTCATGCGT
>JACOUA010000116.1 GCA_016178075.1 Acidobacteriota bacterium | reverse complement strand
TTCAGTTCTCAGTAGTCAGTTTTCAGTTCGGATCTCGCCCGCAAATAACTGAAAACTGATGACTGATAACTGAGAACTACGCTACAGCGAAGTGAAAAACGCTGTAGTTCGCGCGTTGGCGCCGGGTGCCCATGACGCTCGGGGCTCCCGCCGACGCGGGGAAAACCGCCTCCTCCGGCCTGGCCTCACGATGTCCGCGCCGGTTCCGGGTTGCCGCTTCTCCGGTGCGGATTTCCATGACGGAAGTAGCAAGGGTAGCGCTGCCGTTTGCCCAACGGGCCTACGGCTTGAATTCGTAACACCCCGGTGTCACGAGCAGCCGGCCGGTGTGGCTGAAAAACAGGCTGCTGGGTGAGATGATCCCCGCCGCGCGAAACTGCACCGTCCGAACCTTGTCGCCGTCAGGGTTATAGACGTAGGTGTAGGGCACCACGAACGAAATCCACAGATTGCTGGATCGATCGACCGCCGCGGTGCGGACGGTCGGCATCACGAGCGCCAGCTCGCCCTCTTCGGTCTTCCGCCGCGGCCAGGTGGTGGGCTGCGACGCCACGAGCTCGTCGAGCTCCCGGCCCTCGATGTGACGCTCGAACACTAATGTGCCTTTGGCGTCGTACTTCTGCAGCAGCGGCACGCCCGCCTGGAAGACGAAATAGAACCCGCCGCGCGGATCGACGAGCGGAAGACCGGCGTTGAAGGCCAGGTGCAGCTCGCGATCCGATTCGTAGCCGGTCTTGCGGAGCCGCCCGATCGTCCGGACGGGCGTCCCCGACAGCCCGTACTCCGTGATGAGGGCGCCGGTTTCGGGCTGATTGATAAGGACGGACCGCCCGGTGTATTGGAGCGACCCGATGCCGCTCAGCGCCACCCCGCCGAACGTGATGCGCGCCTTCGAGCGGTTCGGCAGGGTGAAGCCGCCGATCGGGCTGCCGTTGGGCGCGAAGAGCTGGATCCGATCGCGTCCGGCGGGCGCGTCGGCGACGACGAAATTGCCGTTCGGCTCCATGTCGAAGGCAGTGGGCTCGATGATGCGTCCCTCTTCGTGCCCGATCTGCACAATCTTCCAAAGGCGGGTTGTGTCGGCGTCGCCGCCGAACACGGTGTGGCCGCGCTGATCGAAGACGAAGTACTGCCCTGAAACAGCCTGCTGAAACTGGAGCGGTTCGCGGAACGTGGCGGCGAGATCGGCAGGAAGGCCGCCCACCGATTGCAGCGTCTCGAGCCGGCGCGACGTCGGGACCTCGCGCTGAAGGACCTGTGCGCCGGCGTCGACGAAGAGAAAGGCGGCTAACAGAAGGAGAAAACCTAGTCGCACTTCGGACGGTCCGGCCACAGCCGAACTCTGAACCCTTACGGCCCGGCTGAAGCCGAGCGCGACGACCGACCTACAGCGTTTTTCACTTCGCTGTAGCGTAGTTCTCAGTTATCAGTTATCAGTTTTCAGTTATTGCGGGCGAGATCCGAACTGAAAACTGACGACTGAGAACTGAAAACTGCACTAGCCGGGCACCCACGACCGGGGTCCGACTGGAGCCGGGCACGACGACTGAAAGCTGAGCACTGAAAACTGCGAACTAAGAACGACGCGCGTCAGTACTTCGCCGTTTCCTTGATCGCGGCCAGGACCTTCGCGGACGAGGGCAGGATCTCCTCTTCGAGCTCAGGCCAGTAGGCGACGGGGCAGTCGAGCGCGGCGACCCGCTTCACCGGCGCGTCCAGCTGGTCGAACAGCTCGTCGGCGATCCGCGCCGAGAGCTCGGCGCCAAACCCGCAGGTCAACTGGTCCTCGTGCGCGATGACGACCCGGTTGAGGCGCCTGACGTGCTCGGCGATGGCATGCCAGTCGAACGGTGAGATCGTCCGGAGATCGAGGACCGCGACGCTGATCCCGTCCTTCTCCGCCTGCTGCGCGGCGACGAGCGATCGCTGCACCAGTGCGCCCCAGGTGACGACGAGAATGTCCGTCCCCTCGCGCCGCACGGCCGCCTTGCCGAACGGAATCATGAAGTCCGGGCCGGGATACGCCCCCTTGTTGTAGGTCTGCCGATACAGGTGCTTGTGCTCGAGGAAGAGCACCGGATCGTCGCAGCGGATCGACGTCCGGAGGAGGCCGGCCGCATCCACGGCGTTGGATGGAAACACCACCCGGATCCCCGGACAGTGGGCGAAGATGCTCTCGCCGGACTGACTGTGATACGGCGCGCCGCCGCGCAAGTACCCGCCGATCGGCGTCCGGATGACGATCGGACACGAAAAGTTGTTGCTGGATCGATACCGCATCATCGTGAGCTCGTCACGAATCTGCATCATGGCCGGCCAGATGTAGTCGAAGAACTGGATCTCGACGACCGGCTTCAGGCCGCGCGTCGCCATTCCGGTCGCGCGTCCGATGATGTTGGCCTCGGCCAGCGGGGAATTGAAGACGCGCTGCGATCCGAAGCGACGCTGCAGGCCGTGCGTCACCTTGAAGACGCCGCCTTTGCCCGGCACGAGCGGCAGCGCGGCCTCGCGGCTGCAATCGGCCACATCCTCGCCGAAGACGACGATGCGAGGGTTGCGGTCCATTTCGTCGCGCAAGGTGCGATTGATGGCCGCGACCATCGTGTCAAGCTTGCCCTCGGGATGCGCCGGCGTGTCGAATGCGGCGCTCGTCGGGTCGACGTCCGGCGAGTAGACCCAGAACGTCGCTGTGTTCTTCGCGGGCTTGGGCGCTTTCAGTGCCCGATCCGTCGCGTCGGCGAGCTCACGATCCACATCCTTCACCATGGCGGCCAGCTCCTCGTCCGTCACGATCGACTGTGACAGGAGGAACTGACTCATCAGCCTGAGCGGGTCCCGCTGCGCTTCCTCTTCCCGTTCCTGCGGCGTCTTGTACAACCGCTCATCATCCGACAACGAGTGCGAGTACGGGCGAATGACCTTGGCGTGAACGAAGGCGGGGCCGTTGCGGCCGCGCGCGTACGCCACGGCCTCCCTCATCGCGGCGTAGCTCTCGAGGAAGTGGCAGCCGTTGACGCGGATCACGTGAAGGTCGGGAAAGCCCTCGATGAGACGCGAGATGTCGCCGCCGGGCGTCTGCACTTCGACTGGCACGGAGATCGCGTAGCTGTTGTCCTGGACGACGATGACGATCGGGAGCTTCTTGCCGGAACAGGTGTTGAGCGTCTCCCAGAACTCCCCCTCGCTCGTCGCGCCGTCACCGATGGAGACATACGTGATTTCGTCGGCATGAAACTTCGCCGTGCGATCCGGGATCGCTGTGATCCGCTCGTACATCAACGTTGCCTCGGCGCAGCCCACCGACTGCAGGGACTGCGTGCCGGTCGGACTGGACCCCGAGACAATGTTCAGTTTCCTGTGGCCCCAATGGGATGGCATCTGCCGCCCGCCCGAGGCCGGGTCGTCTTGCGATCCGACGGCCGCGAGCAGCATCTCGTACGGCGTCATGCCGAGCGCGAGACAGAGCGCGCGATCGCGGTAGTACGGGTAGAACCAGTCGTAGCCGGGCCGGAGGAAGAGTCCGGCGGCGGCGCTGATGGCCTCGTGCCCTGCGCCGCTGATCTGGAAGAAGGCGCGGCTCTGGTTCTTGAGCTGGATCTCTTTGTCGTCCAGCCGGCGGGAGAGGAGCATCAGGCGGTAGACCCGAAGGAGATCCCCGCCCGTCAGGCCTTCGTAGCGGGCCGCCGCGGACGCGGCGGGGGGCTTGAGGGTCTGCGACTTCATCTGGCCGACGGGGTCCGCGAAAGGTCAGGCGCCACGAATTCGGGATTATATCAGCGGCCGAGCGGAAACAGGCCTCGTCACCGAGCGGGCAGGGGGTCAGATTGGTGCTCGCCCCATTCGGCCGCGCGGAAAAACGCGCCTCGGCATCGTGTTCAGCGACCCGCGCAGGTCAAGTTCTGACCTGCGCGGCAGTCTGGCCTGCGGCGCGTTTTTCCCGAACCGTTGACGCGCGGCCTCAATGGGGCTTCAACACCAAACTAGGCCGGGGCTCTGCCCCGGACCCCGGCTCGGTCGCTTGCGGGGGCCCCTACGCCCCGCGCCGCTCCCTCGCAGGCGCGCTGTGCGCGCCTAGGACCGCTCTACGGCAACGAGAACAAAATTCTCATAAGGCGCCGTATAGCGGTCTGACCCACTACCACCGAGCGCCCGGAGCGCCCCTGCTATAATGCCGCGGCCTCCGAGGGCATGAGATGACGACCCCGTCTGTCCGGCTGTATCGATGGGACGAGATCGCGCTCGAGAAGGTCACCGAGCTCGTGTCGCGCAAGATCATCACGGGCGAGCGCGAGATGCTCACGCAGATCTACCTGAAGAAGGGCTGCCTCGTTCCGATGCACTCGCACGTGAGCGAGCAGATGACCTACATCCTTCAGGGCGCGCTCAGGTTTCAGATCGGCGGTGAGGAGATCACCGTGCGGGTGGGCGAAGTGCTGCACATCCCGTCGTGGGTGCCGCACCAGGCGGAAGCGCTCGAGGATACCTTCGAGCTCGATCTCTTCAGCCCCATCCGCCAGGACTGGCTCGACAAGACGGACGATTACTTCCACAGGTAATACATTGCGGATTGCGGATTGAGGATTGCGGATTGATTGTCGATTGATGATTGGCGATTGATGAATGAAGGACGAATGATCGGCATGAGAGAGAATTCAGCCCAATCGTCCTTCATTCGACAATCGTTACTCGACAATCGCCAATCAATCTGGGAATCGCCCATCGCCAATCCCCAATTCTGATTGTCATGGACCTGTCCCTGAGCGGCAAAGTCGCGATCGTCTGCGCCGCGAGCAAGGGACTCGGGCGGGCGGCGGCGCTGGCGCTCGCGCGCGAGGGGGCGAAGGTCGCGATCTGCGCGCGCGGGCCGGACACGCTCGCCCGGACCGCCGAGGAGATCCGGCAGGCGACGGGCGCCGAGGTGCTGCCGGTCGTCGCCGACGTGTCGGTCAGGGAGGACGTCGCGCGCCTGGTCACCGAAACGGTGCGGCACTTTGGCGGGCTGGATATCCTCGTCACGAACGCCGGCGGACCCAAATCGGGACCGTTTTCGTCTCTATCTGAAGAGGACTGGCGGGAGGCGGTCGACCAGCTGCTGCTGAGCGCGGTGCGGTTGTGCGCCGAGGCCGTGCCGCATCTCAAGCGGCGGGGCGGCGGCCGAATCATCCACGTCACCTCCGTCGCCGTGAAGCAGCCGGTCGACAACCTGATGCTCTCGAATGCCGTTCGGGCCGCGGTCGTCGGATTCGCGAAGACGCTGGCCAACGAGCTGGCGGCGGACCATATTCTGGTGAACTGCGTGGCGCCCGGCTACACGCGGACCGACCGCGTGCGTGAGCTGCTGCAGGCCGGTGCCCGGCGTGAAGGGGTGGACGAAGCCGCCATCGAACGGCGGCTCGTCGCCGGGATTCCGCTCGGCCGGATGGGCGAGCCGGACGAGTTCGGGGCGGTGGTCGCGTTTCTCGCCTCGGCGCGTGCGAGCTTCATCACCGGGAGCGTCATTGCGATCGATGGGGGATCGGTGAAGGGATTGTTGTAGGTCCGGCTCGGGCCGGGCCCCGACCGACAAGCTGGAGGCGGAAATCATGTGGATCATGCTCGGGGTCGTCGCGCTCGTCGTGCTCTGGGCGATCGTCACGTATAACGGGCTCGTCGGCTTGAAGAACCAGACGCTGAACGGCTGGCGGCAGATCGATGTGCAGCTCAAACGCCGCCACGACCTGATTCCGAACCTCGTCAACACCGTGAAGGGCGCGATGGAGTTCGAGCGCGACACGCTGTCGCAGGTGATCGACGCGCGCGCCAAGGCGCTCTCGGCCACGGGGCCGGCGGACGCGGCGAGGAAGGAAGGCGAGCTGTCCCAGGCGCTCGGCCGGCTCTTCGCGCTGGCGGAGAACTATCCGGCGCTCCGGTCGAACGAGAACGTGAAGATGCTGCAGGAGGAGCTGGCCTCCACCGAGAACAAGATCGGGTTCGCCCGCCAGTTCTACAACGACATCGCCACCAAGTACAACATCGCGCAGCAGACGTTCCCATCCAACCTGATCGCCGGCTCGCTGGGGTTCAAGACCGCCGAGCTCTTCGAGGTCGCGATCGAAAGCGAGCGTCAGGCGCCGACGGTCGACCTGTCGATGCGGAAGTAGCGAAAGACATTCACCACAGAGAGCACAGAGAACACGAAGGTCAGATGATCAACGTTGCTCGGTGGGCTCCGTGTGCTCTGTGGTGAGCGTGGCGGAGCAGGTTTTCGAAGCGAATGGACCGGTTCGGCACTCCCATGAACCTCCTCGAGCAGCAGGGCAGCAACCGGCGGCGCACCTGGCTCGTGATGGCGATGTTCGTCGCCTTCCTGGCGTTGCTCGGGTTCGGCTTCGACGTCTTCTATCTCGAATCCGGGGGTACGCCGTTCCCGGTCGGCACGCTCGTCGCGCTCGGGATCGGCTCCGTGTCGGCGTTCGCGGGCTACTACCGCGGCGACAAGGCGGTGCTGGGGTCGAGTGGCGCGATCCCGCTCGAGGAGGCGATGACCGCCGCTTCGTCCGACGCGGAGCGCCTCGAGCTCCGTCAGCTCGAGAACGTCGTCGACGAAATGGCGATCGCGTCGGGGCTGCCGCGGCCCGGCATCTTCGTCGTGCCGGATCCGGATCCGAACGCGTTTGCGACCGGGCGCGATCCGGCGCACGCCTCGATTGCGGTGACGCGCGGCCTCCTCGATCGGCTCACGCGTGAGCAGCTCCAGGGCGTCATCGCTCACGAGATGAGCCACGTACGGAACTACGACATCCGGCTCATGACCGTCGTGGCCGCGCTCGTCGGCGCCGTCGTGCTCCTGGCGGATTGGGCCTCACGGAGCATGCGGTTCGGCGGCGGGGGAAGAGGCCGACGCCGGAACGGGAAGAGCAGCGGGGCGATCGGTCTCGTGTTCTTGGCGGTGTGGCTCGTAGCCATCATCCTGGCGCCGTTCATCGCGCAACTGCTCGCCACGATGGTGTCGCGGCGCCGCGAGTACCTGGCCGATGCGACAGGCGCCGAGCTGACGCGCAACCCGCTGGCGCTCGCGGGCGCCCTGGCCGCGATCGAATCCGCGAACGAGCCGACGCAGGCGATCAAGCGCGGCAGCGCGCACCTGTGCATCGCCGATCCGCTCGGTCGCGCTGTTGGGTTGAAGGAAGGATTCGTCGCCGATCTGCTGGCGACGCACCCGCCGATGACGAAGCGCATCGACGCCCTTCGGGAGATGGCATTTCAGTCCGCCGGCCCATCGCAGAGCTCAAGAGCTTGAAAAAATGCCCAGGGTCACCACAGAGCTCACAGAGCACACAGAGAAAGCAATAAGGTTCTCTCCGTGGTCTCTGTGGGCTCCGTGCTCAAACGGGGTTTTTCACAAGCTCTGAAGCTTTGGGCTACCCGGGCTCACGCTCCATGCCAAGGGAGCCGCGGGCCCGAGAGCGCACTCGCGGCTCAGGATGCGGGCGTGCCAGCCGAGCGCGATCGTGTTCGCGATCGCCAGGACGACCGACGCGTCGATCACCGTGATCCCGCGGGGAATCCCGTACCCCACCTCCTCGCTGACCCCATAAAACAGGTTCAGGTTCAGCGCCACGATCGCGCTGACGCACGCGAACATGGGCCGGAACGACGGCCGCCCCGCCGCCGCGAGCGCCAGAAGCGGCACCGCCGTGTACAGATGGTTCTCGTGGACCTGCACCGCCAGCACGAAGTACGCGTGCACGAGAAACGCGCCGACACCCGCCAGCAGAAACGGATCGCTGACCTTGCGCGCCCTCCACAACCCCCACGACCAGGCGGCCAGCACCATCGCGGCGGCCACGAGACGCGGGTTCGGATTCCCCAGCTCGACGAGCGTCGAGATGGCCAAGATCCTGACCGGCATCGTGAAGGCCGTCCACGCTCCCAGCGATTTGACCGCGTAGAGCGCGCGGGCGACGTAGGTGACCACCCACCACAGGTTCGCGGCGAAGCCGGACAACATGTCGTGCCGCGCCAGCGACGCCAGCGCGTTCAGCATGTTCGGCCATGCGCCGACCACGACATACGGGACGATCAAGAGCGCCGCGACGTAGAACATCCCCGCGACGAATCGCCCGAGTCGCTCGGGGCTGACGGCCAGGAGCAGTCCGAACACCGGAAGCACGAGGACAGCCTGAGCTTTCGTGAGGACCGCCGCTGCGAAGAGCGCGCCGGCCACCTCAATCCATCCCGCGCACGCGGCGAACAACGCCAGGACCGCAGGCAGCACGAACAGCGGATCGAGATAGCCGAGAAACGACGCGTCGAGAATCGCGGCCGGGTTCAGCCAGTACGCCAGCGCTGTCAAGGCCGCCGCCCGCTCAACACCCTCGTTGCGTGGAGCGAAGCGTTTCACGAACCTGAAGAGGAGGATCGTCAAGCCGACTTCGGCGGCCACGGGCGCGAGCTTCAGCGCGGCTGTCAGGATCGCGTCATTGGGATACGAAGGCCGCAGGCCGTGCACGATCTGGCCGACGACCGCGAGCTCGAAGAGCGCGAGCGGAGGGTAATCGACGGTGGTGGCTTGGCCGGCGTACTTGAGTAGCCGGCGCTCGGGCGGATTGCCGCCAACCCCGTATAAGCTGGTCGGACCGATCCGGACCGCATTGTAGCTCCAGATCTTCCAGACCATCACGTCGAGCGTGCCCGGAAGCGCGAGTCCCGCGGCGCGAATCAGCACACCACACAGGACGCAGGTCCCGAGCAGGCGGCGGCTCAATGGACGCGCTGATCGCGGTCGTCCCGGCGGCCGCCGGAATAGACGTCGAACCGGCGCCGCATCCGGTTCATCTTCCACTTGAAGTAGCGGTATTTCAGGGCGGAGAGCGGGTGCAGCCGCCCGCCCCTCAGGTAGACGTAGCCGACGGCCAGCCCGCCCAGATGCGCCCAGTGCGCGACACCGCCGCCGCTGTCGCTGATTGACGAGAGGAAGGCGATGGCCCCGACGATCATGACGAAGTACTTCACCGGAATCGGGAACAGAAAGTACATGTAGATCGGCCGATTCGGAAAGTAGAGCGCGTAGGCGAGGAGCAGCCCGTAAATCGCGCCGGATGCGCCAATCGTCAACGCGAAGTACATCCGTTCCGCAATCGAAATCGGCAGCATCGCCATGATCATCGTCGTCGCCGCGGCGCCCAGGCCGGTGACGAAATAGTAGCGGACGAAGAACGGCGTGCCCCACATCCGCTCGAGTTCGACGCCGAACATCCACAGCGCCAGCATGTTGAAGATGATGTGGAACGCGCCGCCGTGGAGAAACATGTATGTGAGCGGCTGCCAGATGTAGAGATGCTGGATGAGGTCGGCGGGCCGCAACCCGAGGAGCAGCGTGACGCGGGGAAACAGCCACTGCAGCAGGAAAACAGCGATGTTCGTCCAGATCAGGATCTTGACGGCCGGTGAGACCGGACCTGGTCCGAACGAATACGAGATGCCCGCCGAAGAATAGCGGCCGCGCATGTTTTCCGTGGCGGTCGAGGTGGCTCCTCTGAGACTACCACAACGCTTCCGGCGGTCAGGAGCAACAACCGTGCCGCGATGCAGAATCCGTCTCAGATCGTCGGTTCGACGCCGGCGTGCGTCAGGCCCGTCGTCGAAGGCGCCCGGACGTGTACTTCTTTGCCGTCGGGCAGCGGCCAGATGCAGATCGTCGCTACGAGCGGCACGCCGGCCATCGTGATCAGCGTATAAGGGATCCCAACCGCGTCGGCCAGCATCCCGACAAACGGGATACAGAGGCCGCCGGTGCCCCAGGCCACGCCCATCATCAGCGACGAGACGGTGCCGGCGCTCACCGGCGCGATGGTCTGGGCGAAGATGATGTTGACCGGCAGCGTCGACTGGAGGAACAGCCCGCCCAGCGCGAGATCGAGGGCCAGCCACCAGCCCGACAGCATGGGCGCCGCGGCGAGAAATGGCGCCGACACGACGAGCGACAACGCGATCACGCGTTTCGGTCCGAGGCGATCGGCCGCCGGGCCGCCGATGAACCCGCCGACGCCGCTCGCGAGCAGATAGATCGCGATGACCACGCCGGCCGCGCCGACGGAGACGCCTTGCCGTACCAGCATGACCGGCACGAACGTCGCGAAGCTCAGGGACGTGATCGTGCGGGCCACGACGATCAGATAGAGCAGCGTGAGCGGAAAGGCGTACGGCTTCAGGACCCGAAAGCCGACGGGCGATCGCGTCTTCGGCGCGGCGATCGGCTCGAGCTGGTTGGCGACCAGGGCGAGCACGACGAGACCTGGAAGCGCCAGCCAGGGGGTCGCGTGGAGGCCGTAGCGCTCCGCAAACGGCGCGACGATCATGGGCGCGAGCGACATCCCGATCGATCCGCCGGTGATGTAGGTCGCCATCCCGAGGCCGCGCTTGCCGTGACTGAGACGATGAACGATAGCGGCGCCGGCTGGGTGGAAGGCCGCGCTCCCCAAGCCGCCGACCATCAGGACGATCGCCAGCATCACGGGCGAACCGGCGACGCCGATGAGGCTGAGGATCACGACCGTGGTGAACGGCCCGGCGACAACCAGCGCGCGCGAGTGCCAGCGATCGGCGAGGTGTCCCCACCCGAGCTGCGAGATCGACGCCGAGATCTGGTAGCACATCGCCAGCGTGCCGGCGGCGGTCAGCGACAGATGCAGATGATCGATCAGGAGCGGCAGAAGCGGTGCGTACAGGTTTCCGTACGCGTCCACCATGAAGTGGGCCGCAGCCATCAAGAGGATGGTCGGGTGCAGGCGCTTCATCTAGTGCCTCCGAGACGGCCGAGCCGCCTCGTCACGATCCGGACCGCCTCGGTGAACTCCCAGATCCGAAGCAGCTGCGCCGACGCCGCCAGCACCACACATGCGGCGCCGATGGAAACCGCGAGTCGCCCGACCTCGACGACGGCCGACGGCGACGCGAACGCCAGCGTCAGCCACGCGTTCAGAACATACGCCGCGAGCCCCATCACGAGCGACGCCCCCGTGATCTTCAGAAACGCCATCGTTACAACCCCTTCATCGATTCCCCCCAGCCGTTTTCGGAGGAGCCAGAGCAGGACCGCAGCGTTGAAGAGCGCAGCCAACGCCGTGCCGAGCGCGAGCCCGCGATAGCCGACGAAGCGCACCAACAGGAGGTTCAAGACGACGTTGACGCCGACCGTCAGCACGCCGACGATGACCGGCGTCCGGCTCTCGTGGAGCGCGTAGAACGTGGGCGACGCAATCTTGACCGCCGAGTACCCGATGAGGCCTGGCGCGTAAAACATGAGCGCCGCCGCCGTCGCGCTGGTGTCGGCCGCCGTAAAGGCTCCCCGCTCGAAGATGACGTGGACGATAGGCGTCGCAAGCGCGATGAGGCCGACCGTCGCCGGTACATTCAGCATCATCATCAGGCGCAGGCCGCGCGACACGGTGTTGCGAATGCCGGCTGTCTCCTCGTGCGCGGCGTGAAGGGAGATCGACGGCAGCGCCGCCGTCGCGATCGAGACGCCAAAGAGGCCGATCGGCATGTACATGAGGCGGAAGGCATAGTTGAGCCAGGAAACGGCGCCGGTGCCTTCGCTCGTCGCCAGCACGGTGTTGACGAACAGGTTGACCTGGAGCGCCGCGAGCCCGAGCACGCCCGGCCCCATAAGAATAAGGATGCGATGGAGCCCTTCGTCCCGGGGATCGAGCACCGCCTGATAGCGGTACCCTTCGCGAAGGAGCGGCGGCCACTGAATGAGAATCTGCCCCAGGCCACCGAGCAGCGCGCCAATCGCAATCGCCATGATAGGCGGCCATCCCAGTCGCGGCATCAACGGGACGAGCGCGAAGGCGGCCACGATCGTGCCGACGTTGAACATCGCCGGCGAGATCGCGGGGACGAAGAAGCGCTGCAGCGAGTTGAGCATCCCCATGCAGGCGGCTGCGATCGCGACGAGCGTCAGGAAGGGAAACATCACGCGCGTGAGCTGCACCGTCAGCTCGAGCTTCCCCGGAACGGAGGCGAAGTCCCCGGCAAACGCGCGGACGAGCGGATCCGCGAAGAGCATCCCGACGAGCACGAGCGGGCCGGTCACGACGACGAGCGCGTTGAGGACCTGATTGCCAAGCCGCCAGGCCGCCGCCCGGCCTTCGAGCGTCAGATAGCGCGTGAAGGTCGGGACAAACGCCGCGCTCATCGCCCCTTCCGCGAACAGGTCGCGCACCAGGTTCGGGATCCGGAACGCCACGTTGAACGCGTCCATCGCGTTCCCGGCGCCGAAGAGGTAGGCGAGCACCTGATCCCGCACCAGCCCGAGAATGCGGCTGGTCATCGTGGCGACGCTGATCAGCCCGGCTGATTTCGCGAGTCCCGTTCTGGAGTGAACGTCGGGGGGAACCAACTTCGCTTCAGCGTACCACAGGCTAAAGAGGGTCGGCCAAAGCCGGACCGTGACGCGCGGAGTCGGACAGCGTTCGGATCCGAACATTCTTTGATCTCGCGTGGGGCCCCACCCCCACGCGCAGCCGTCGCTGACGCTCCGGATCTTGATTGCGACGCAGTTTCTTTAACTTGTGAGGCCGTGGAGCCCACGCCGGATGTTTCACCAAGTGGATCGTCGCTTCAAGCCAGCGCGGCGAGCGCAGGCGAGCCGTGGCAGGTCGCGGGGGTGGGGTCCCCGCGACAAACCAAAAAAAGAAGGGCCCTCGCTGTGAACGAGGGCCCGCCAGGAGGATGGATTTGAGGCTCTTGGCCTTCTAGCGCATTAGACGCCGATCCCCACGAAAAAGTTTGCAGTCATCCTCCTAATTTTTTTCGGACGACTTCGTTGACGAGCTTGCCCTCCACGGTCTTGCCGGCGAGTCGGGCGAGCGCGGCTTTCATCACCTTGCCGAGATCCTTGGGCCCGGCCGCCCCCGTTTCCGCAATCGCGTCCGCGACCACCTGTTCGACCTCCTCCATCGACACGGCCGGCGGCAGATACCCTTCGAGCACCTTGATCTCGGCTGCCTCCTTGTCGGCCAGCTCCTGCCGTCCACCTTTGGTGAACTGCTCGATCGACTCGCGCCGCTGCTTGATGAGCGTGGCGACGACCTGTGTGGCTTCGTGGTCGTCGAGCGTGTGCCCGCGCTCGACGCTGCGGTTCACGAGCGCGCTCTTCAGCATCCGGAGCGTCGACAGGCGACGCTCGTCCCGCGCGCGCATCGCGTCGGTCAATGCCTTGTTCACGTCATCCACAAATGCCATATTCGCCTACCATTCCTGCTTCGAGTATCGCCGTGACCTCTCCCGGTTGGCAAGTCGCGCTCGTTTCTGCGTGGGAGCAGATCAGCTCAGCCAGTCGAGCCAGCTCTTGATGCCGACGCCGGCCGCGGCGATGAACAACGCGACGGTCGCGACACGAAGCGCGCCGGCGGCGCGCCACCCCCACACACCGCCTCGAGCCGCGAGGACGACGACGGCCGCGTAGGTCGCATAGACGACCCGACCGACGAACTCGGCGGCATATCGCTGGTAGGGCATGTCCACGGGTGACACGGTGCTCGCCGCCAGAAACGCCAGGTACGTCACACCCCATCCCGCCAGGAGGAATACGAGTCGGTCGCGTGCGCGGTCGGTCCAAAGCCGCCACACGCCGACGAGCGCGAGAAGCAGAATCGGCCAGCCAACAGCCGCGGCGCTGAGCGCGATCGCGTTGACCGTTCGAACGGGCAGCGGCGTCGCGGCCCTGCCCCCCGCCGACGGCTGGCCCGCAACGGTCTTGCTCCCCTCGGCCTGCGGCGATTCGGCGGGCACCGACTCCTGTGTTGCCTGGGCCCGCAGGCGCGCAAGCCCTCTGTACACGTCGCCAAAATGACCGTAGTACGACACGGTCGAGACGACCACGGCGATTGTCGTCGCCACGAACACCGCCCGCACCGCTTCCGATCTTTGGCCCCGATCACTCGACCGCAGAGGCCAGGTTGTCGCCGCCACGACTGTGATGAGCGCCACCGAAGTGCCAAACGCGTTCGTCAGGTTGGCATTGCCGGCGACCCAATACGACAGCGGCACGAAGTTGAACAGAGCGACGGCCACGGCGCCCATCAGCCGGTCACCCCACGTCCGAACGATCATCAGATACAAGAGCACGCCGGCGATGACCTCGGTGGCGCAGACCAAGACTCTCAGGAGCGTGACGTGATCGCTCGTCAAGAGCGACCAGGGCGCGGCGACGAGATACAACCCGATCGCATACGGGAACTGGACCCCGCCCGGCATCGGCTGGGTGAAGTAGAGCTGACCCGCGAGCACCCGCTCGAGACGATGCGCGTGAAACACCGCGTCGATCACGAGCTTGGTTGGGTGGAGTAGCGCAAGGAGCTTCAAGTACAGCGCCGCGGCGGTGAAGACCGCCGCGAAGCGAGCCGTGTTCCGGAATCGCTCGTTGAGGCGCCACTCGGCGATCCGCACCGCAATGACGAGCGCCGCCGCGATCCAGAAGGCCAGCCAGGGCACGCGCGACACGTACGGCGTGAAGAGGCCGAATCCGCGTGCGATCGGAATCGCCTGCCCGGCCGCGAGCAGGCCCGTGGCGACGGCCACCATTCCCGGCGTCAGGCCGATCAGCGCCCCCGCGGCGCCGAAGATCGCGGCTGCGGCGGCCGCCGCTTTGAGTGCCTGCCGCGGCGGAACCGGCACACCACCCGCCGGCGCGCAGGCCCAGCGGTCGACCATCACGCCGAGGACGCGCGGATCCGAGGGTCCCGGCCGGAAGGTGTTGGAAGAGGTGAGCGTCACGACCGCGCCCGGCCGCACCGGCCGCGGCGGGATCTCGATCGTCAGGTCCTGGTAGGCGTTCGTCGTCTGACGCACCGCCACGGTCACGCCGTCGATCGCGACGCTGACCACCGGTAGGGTCGCCGGGTCAGGGCGCGCTCCGCGCAGGCGGATCGTGCACGACCATGTGCCTCTCCGGTCCAGCCCGGGCAGGTCCAGGCTGACCTCGCTCCCCGTCCAGGCGAACGTCTCCTCCCCGGCGCGCTCTTCTTCGTGGAAGCCGCTCGCGACAGCGCCGACGCTTCGGTCCATCTCGAGCGTGATGTACGGACCGAGCGCGTACGCCAGGACCAGCCATGCGGGACCGGCGAGGGCGCCGGCGATCGCCCCGGCGGTCGCGCGGAGCAGGAAACGCATCATGACTGGCGATAGGTCTCGAGATAGCGTGAAGCGACCGCGTCGATCCGGAACTCCTGCTCGATTCGGCGCGTGGTGTCGGGCGACACCCGCCGGCGCGCGCCGAGCGCGTCGATGACCGCCGCCGCCAACGCCTCAGGATTCTCCCGCGGCACCACGGCCACATCGTCTCCGAAGAGACCGTGCAGCTCGACGCCGCCGGGGTTGTCGCTGGACACGACCGGCGTCCCGCACGCGAGCGCTTCGAGCGCGACCGTCGGGCAGGCTTCGAGCAGCGACGGCAGCACGAAGACATCGGAGGCCGCGTCGTAGGTCGCGACGACGACGTTGTCGACCAGGCCGGCAAACCGAATCGTCCGCTCCAGATGGAGCTCGCGCGTGCGCGCCTCGAGCTCGTCGCGCAGCGAGCCGGTGCCGCAGACGATCAGTCGAACCTCGGGAACGACGCGGGCGATCGTGGCCATCGCCTCGACGAGACAGACGTGACCGCCCAACGGATGAAGGCGCTTGACGTTGATGACGAGCGGGCTGCCGTTGACGCCGAGATCGCGCCGCACGCGTCGACGGGTTTCTTCCGCCGCAGCCCGGAACTCGCCGGCCACCGGCGGGTAAATCGCCGTCGCCCGCGGATGATCGAGACCCAGCTCACGTGCGCGCGCCAAAAGCGCGTGACTGTAGAAGATGACCGCGCTGGCCGCGCGGTACGCACGGGTGAAGAGATCGATCGTGCGCTTCGGCCGGTAATGCCAGATCTCCGTGCCGTAGAGCGTCATCACGACGGGCTTCCCCCGGCGCGCGGCCAGAACGGCGCACGTCTCGGACAGCAGGCCGTTGCTGTGGACGTGCACCACGTCGACACCCTCCAACACGCTGGAGGCCGCGCGTGAGATGCGGCGAGCGTCGATCAGGCTTTGCGCCTTGCGAACGATGGCCGAACCTCGAGACCGTCGGGGCACGGCGACGACCGGGCCCGGCAGGCTCGACCCGATTGGCTCTCCGTTCACCGGGGGGTGAGCCACATAGACCACCTCGTGACCGGCCTCCTTCGCCCATCGTCCCAGGTGAACGGGGAGCAGCGCGTTGGCCGCCTGGTCAGGCGGCAGGTGAGGGGTGACGTGACAAATGCGCATCGCGAGGCTGGTCCGCGCGCGCCGGGCGCTCAGGAACGCACCAGCGGGCCTTGAACTCGCTGAAGGTTGCAGGCTGCGCCCCGAGCTCGCCGGTCGCATACGCCAGGAATCGGTCGAGCCGCTCGGTGGACGCCTGAAGCTCGCTGTCGGTTCGGTTGTACGGGCTGCCGCCGACGATGGCCTCGCTCGAGTGGAAGAGCACATTGAGGAGCGGAACGCCCGACATTTTCAGAGCTCGGGCCAGCCTCTTCATCTCGTCGAGCGAGGAATACGAAGGCCGAAGCCAGATGGGCTTCAGCAGCCCGAGCAGCCGGAGGATCCGTTTCGTCGTGTAGGGCTTCGGCGCTCGTCCGTACAGCCGCTCCAGCCACCGCGGCAGGCGCCGATTCAGCGCCACCGAGAGCGGCAGCTCCAGCAGATCGCTCGTGCCCGGCCTCACCGCATCGTCGTACGAGAGAAAGTAAGGGCGCAGAGGCGCATCGACGAAATCGGGTCCGCCCTTGTGCGCCTCGTAGAAGAGCGGCGCGATGCTCGATTCGATCCGGAACCCCGCGCGCTCGAGCGACGAGACATGCCGTGCGCCGAACCCGAACCGGCCCGAGCGATACGACCGCGGGCGCCGGCCTGAAACCGATCCCACCGCGTCCGAGAGGTGCGTGAGCTGCGCCTCGAAGCGATCGAGCGAGAGCTGGAGAGCGTACTGGTGCCGTCCGGCGTCCTCGGGAGCGCACGGCGGCGTTTCCCACGCATGATGATGCGCGCCGATCTCGCAGTCGCCCGCGCGCGAGAGCTGGCGCAGCACGTCGGCCGATCGACGCTCGACCGCGACGGGATGGGTGACAAGGTAGGTTGGCCGGACGCTGTGCCGCTGAAAGCACGCGTGCAGCCGAGGCAGCGCGTAGATGTTCTCGAAGGTCGGACGCGCGCGCGCGGCAGCGTCCCACTGGTTGTCGCTCTCGGTGTCGATGCCGACGAGGAGAAAAAACATCTAGTTCTCAGTTTACAGTTGTCAGTAAAAGCTCTTGCTGCGCCTAGCCGGGTTGATCCAAGAGGCCCGAGTCCAAACTGAAAACTGATAACTGAAAACTGAGGACTTCATCGATCCTGATCCGAATCGCCCAGCGTGAAGTGCCAGCGGTCGGTGTGCTGGAAGAAGTCGGCGGCGACGGCGAGCGCGTTGATCTTGATGGTGAATTGCAGCGTCGACTTCACCTGGAAATAGCCGGCGCGCCGCATCAGCTTGCGGAATCCGGCGTGCATGGCGAAGGTCCGAATCTTATCCGAATCGTTGGCACGGGCCTCGCGATCGACCCAGGCCAGGAGCGATTGGACGACGTCCGCATCCTCCGGATCGGCCAGAACGTCCACGAGCAGCGTCACGCGGCCGCGCGGCTCTTGGATGTGTCGGTACACGACGTATCCGCGCGTGTCGTTGCCGGCTCGTACAGCCGCCATCAAGTACCGGATCGCGGGGGGCTCCGAGAACTTCCAGTTCAGATAGGTCGCGTCCCGCTTCACCGCGACCTCGAAGCGGCCGGCGACCCGCTCCCACAGCCGCGTGAAGCTGGTGTCGAATCGGCGGAACGGCTCCGGCTGCGCGACGAGCGGCCGTGCGCGTCCGACGATCCGCACGAAGGGAAGCGTCAGCCATGACACGAACCGATTCGCCGCCGTCGACCACTGGGGGCGCCGGAACGCACGCCGCGTCAGCGGCTTGACCAGACAGGGCAAAGGTCCGACGTCCTGCCACCGCAGCTTTTGAAACAGCCGGTACGAGGCGTCGGACAGCCCCATGCCGAGCGACGCACCGGTGTTGCGATCCCACGTGTGAAACAGCGCCTCGCCCAGCCCCTGACGTTGGCGCTCGGGCGCGACCATGACGTCCATGCCCCAGGATGCCGGGATCTCGCCGCCTTGCACCCACAGCCTGACCGGCATGCTCGCGTACTGCCCGACGATGCGGGCGTCGTCTTTGGCGACCCAAATCTGAGGGCCATCGAGAGGGGTGTTCGGGTTGCGGCGGTACTGCCATTCCCAGCGCAACCGGCTGGCTTCCTGCGCATCGGGGCCGAAGACACGGCGGTACAACGCCTCGATCGCGGGCCGGTCCTCGGGCCGATACCGGTCGATCGTGACCGTACGCGTGGCCTGAAGCTGTTCCGAGCGTTCGCCTGGAGGCATGAGGGACGAGCCTTGCGGGAGCCTTCCTATTGTAACTGGGCTCGCCCCTGACGTCAGGCTTTGGGCCCTCGGCTAGAGCCTGTTTCAGAACAAGTATTTGATCCCCAACTGTAGCTGCCGCGACGTCGTGACCGTCGACGTGATGCGCCCCCACGTCGGCGACACGGCGCCGGCGGCGTTGGTGAACGCCACGGCTCCGGACGGCACCGCGAAGTTCGGGCGGTTCGGGACGTTGAACGCCTCGATCCGTACCTGCACGGATCGTCCCGCGCCGACCTCTGGAGTTGTCAGTTCTCAGTGGGGCCCCGAACAACGGGGACGACCGACCACTGAGACCTGAAAACTGAGAACTGAAAACTACTCTAGTCTTAGAACGTATTCCAGATTCCCGATCACGACATCCTGCGTCAGAGGGCTGTCCCGCACCCACTGGCGGATCGGGGAAGGCAGGCGCTTGAAGGTCCGGGTCAGGTGCAGCGCTTCGACGACCGGCGTGAGCCCCGCCCCCGCAATCTGCCCCCGCAGGCGCCGGACCCGGACTTTTTCGAGCAGGTCGTCGCTCTTGGATTCGTCGCGGAGCGCGGCCTTGATGAAGGAGTTCTCGTCCGCCGGCTCGCGCAGCATCCAGGTGGCGTGCCGGGCCAGCGTGCGGAACGTCGAGAACGCCAGTCGCCTGCCAATCAGCAGATGCAGCGGCACCGGCACCTTCAGGCGCGGGAGATGCGCGCCGGCGAAGGACAGATACGGGGCGGTCGAGAGATACATGCGCCCTTCCGGCTTCAGGACGCGCGCGCACTCGCGCAGGTACCGCTGCGCATCCGGCACGTGCTCGATGACCGCATGCGACAGCACCAGATCGAACGATCGATCCCGGAACGGCAGCGCCTGTCCGTCGGCGCGGGCGAAGTGCAGATTCCCGGCGCGTCGTTCGCGGGCGAGCCGGATGCCCGCATCCCGAAAACGATCCACGAGATCGATCCCGACGACCCGGCCGGCCTCTTCGGCCAGCGACAGCGGCATGCCGCCGCCGCCGCAACCGGCATCGAGCACGTCGCCCCTGATCGCGACGCCGGCCTTCTCGAGAAACGCAATGACCTTGGCGCTGCGGTAGTACTCGAAGAGCGCGTAGTCGTACTCCGACTGGAATCGCCGATCGGCGTAGGCTTTGATGTGAGACTCGTTGATAGCGCGCACGCGGCGACTCTCGGTAGTAGGCCAGCTATTCCCGCTTCCGTCCCTGTCCCGCACCGGGCCATTTCTCGATGAGGGCGGCCTCGTCGTGCCCGGACGAGGTCTCCGACAGCTCGAACGTCCGAAGAATCCGGCGCTTCGGATACGCCGCGAGCACCTCGAGGATGACCTGACCTTCAAGACCGGGCGGCGACGTGTACGTCAAGATGTACGGCACATCGTCTCGACTGAAGCGATCGCGGTAGTTCCCGAAATTTCGGCCGATGAAGATCGGACGGATGCGGCTCTCGAGTGCCAGCCCGTTCGCCAGCTTTCCGTGAACGAGCGTGCCGGGCGGCAGCCAGTCGGCGATCGCCCGCATCGCGGCGTAGTTCTTGTACGAACGGACCGCGACCCACCGGCCGAACTGCGCGAGATCCGCGGCCACGATGAGGGCCACGACCACCAGCGATGCGCCGAACCCCCAGGAGTGCCGCGAGAGGGCGCGAGGCACCCTCGGCCATGTGACGAGGATCGCGAGCGCGACCAGCGAGGCGATCGTCGCCGATACACGCACGCCGGGTCGAATCTGGAAGCGAAACGCGAGACGCACAATCGACCCTACCGCGACATACAGGATGAAGAGCATGAATGGCGTGAGCCAGGCGAGCCGGCCTGGCGACAGCCGCTCGCGTGTGTCGTCGATCGCCAGCAGGCGCCGATCGCGGCCCAGCACGAGCGCCGCTAGCACTACGAGCGGCGGAATAAGGTAGACGAAATAGCGCTCGTTGCCCACGTCTCTGGCGAGCAGCTCGAGCGTGCCGAACCCGATCCAGAGCGCCAGGACGCGCTCGCCCGGCCGCAGCACGCGAAAACGCGCCGCTATCGCCGCCAACGCGCCGATACCCAGGAGCGTGACGATCCACATCCGGCTGAAGAAGTCGTGGATGATCGGAAACCAGGTGATCCGATCCTTGAGCGCGGTCAGCGAGTAGGACGGGCGGCGTGTGACCGACGTCTCCCAGTTGTAGAAGTGATACTGATCCCAGTACGGGACGATGAACAGGAGGAGCGCGGCCAGGCCCACCACCGCGAGGCTGCCGAGCGTCCAGATCGCCCCGCGCGCGTACGCCCGTTGACGCCGCGTCAGCGTGATGAGCGCGTCGAGCGCGAGGGACACAACGAAGAACACCCCAGTGGCCTTGGAGAAGTACGCGAGAAACGCCGCGATCGCCGCCAGGACACCCCAGGCCGGGGCATCGCTCGCCCGCACGTAGCCCCACCAGGCAATGACGAGAAACGCGACCATCGTGGCTTCCATGACGGCCGCGCGGTCGTACATCACGTACACGTAGTTGGTCGCGAGCAGCAGGCCGGCGATGAGGCCGGCCGCCGGCGTGGCGATCCGCGCGACGCCGGCGGCGATCGCCAGGACCGACAGGACGCCGAGGATATCCGACACCAGGCGCGCCTGCCACAACCCGACGCCGAACACCCAAAAACTGACGTACTCGAGCCCCGTCATGACGGGCGTGATGAACAGCGGGTTCCAGTCGTCCTGAATCCAGGCGCCGAAGAGCGCGCGATTACGCGCGTTGTGGACCCACGCGCCCTCGTCGTGCCAGACGACGCCGACTGAAGCGTGCGACGGAGGATCGGCCAGCGGATAGATCGATCGCAGGCCCGCCGCGGCCATCAGGACGAGGAACAGGACCACGACGAACTGGGATCGCGAGAGGCGCGGCGGCGTTGCCGGATCGCTCATGGGCGTGGCCGCGAGTCCGTTCGTCCTGAGCCTGTCGAAGGACGAACGGTGCGGGCTGGACCCGTCGAACGTCGCCCGTCGAATGCAGCTGGACTTCCACCACGGACTGCTAGTGTCCCGTCCCAGTGATTCGTGACATAACTCCCGGGCGGGGCATCCCGCCTGGCTGCGTTGCTCGTCACTTACATAGTCCCGCTATGCGCGCTCCTCGCGCCTTGCCAGCCGGGCGCCGCGCTCCGGGATTTATGCCACGAATCACTGGGACGGGACACTAGGCCTGACGCCCGCGCCTCGCGGCGCGTCCAGATGTCATACACGTTCAGCTCGCCGGCATGCTCGTACTCCGCGCGCAGCCACCCTGACAGCGCGCCGTGTTTGAGAAAGTACCCTGCCGAATCGATCCCTTCGAGCTCCCAGTCGTTTCGCTGCAGCACCACCAGCCGCGGCCGGCTCGCTTTCAGATCGTCGAGCAGGCCTTGCGGACCGTACCCCCGCTTCCCGGCGTTGAACTCGACGATGACCGGACGACTCCAGAAGAAGCGCGAGGCGCTCTGCCGATGAGCCTGGACATACGCACCCGATGAGAACCCGAAGATCAACACCTTGTCGGTGGGCGACGTCTTGGCTTGAAGCAGTGCTCCGAGCTTGGCCTGATCGAGCGCGAGGTACTTTTCGGCGCGCTCCGCCGATCGCTCGCCGCCAAAGCGCGACAGGTAGACGTCCTCGGACGTCCGTCCCTCGAGACGCTTCAGATCGTACAGCGTGTAGTCGATCGCCTTGTCGAACGGCGTCACGCGCCAGGCCGCGATCGCCACCAGCGCGACCAGCACCACGCGCGCGGGCCAGATCGTTCGGTTCCACACGAGCGCTCCCGCCAGCCCGGCGGAGAGCGCCAGAGCCGGCGCGGCCTGCACGAAGTACTGAGGCAGCCCGCGGCTCCCGTTGATGGCAATCGAAAGACAAGCCACCGCCGTCCACATGGGCGCAAGGAGAAACGCCGGGTTCTCGCCGGCCGTCAGGAGCAGCACCAGACAGCCAGCGCCGCCCAGCAGCCAGAGCACGTCTACCCGTGCTTCTCCGATCGGAAAGGTCAGGAGATACCGGATGAACCCCGCCGGCCCCGCGTAGGTCTCTCCGGAGTACTGGAGGTTGTAGCGGACCGTGGCTTCGTACAGGTCGGGCAGCGCCCCGGCCAGTCCGAAGAGCGCGAGCATCAGCGCCGTCGGAATCGCGAAGCCCAGGCCTGAGAACACCAGACGCTCGGTCGTCGTGGTTTCAACGTCCGCGCCCGGCTGTCGCAGCAGCAGCCAGACGACCGCGGCCGGCACCAGCGCCGCGTACACCAGCGCGTTGTACTTATAGATGAAGGCGATGCCCAGCAGGCAACCGGCGGCCAGGCTCCACCGCAGGTTGTCCTGTCTTCGTCCGTGCGCCCAATCCTGGCCGACCCCGAGGCTCTTGACGAGCGCCAGCACCGCCGCCGCCACGGCCAGCGCGATGAAGGTCTCGCACTGCGATCGAATCCTCACCCCACCGAGTCGCGTGTACACCGGGTTGCCGAACAGCAGAAACAGGATCGCTGCCAACCCACCCCCGCCATCGGCGAGTCGACCCTTCATCCGCCGGCCCAGCGCGACGAGCAGCACGGCCACCGCCGCCGCCGTGAGGAGGTCGGCGGCGGCGACGACCGCGTCACGCGGCCAGAGCGCGAACATCAGCGCGTAGGTGTAGTGAATCGCCGGCGGCTTCTGATCCCACGCATCCCGGTACGGGAACTCGCCGCTCGCGATTCGCTGCCCGACATAGGCATACAGGCCCTGGTCGGCGCCCGCTGGTTGGGCGAGCGACGGAACGCGAGCGAGCAGCAGGACGCCCAGGAGCGCCCAGGACCAGGGTTTCATCAGGTCTTCGGGAGAGTCGTAGGCAAGGCTTGCTGAGAATTATAGTTGGCTGTGGTGAATCATCGCCCCCAACTCTCCATCATCGTCCCGACCTACAACGAGCGAGAACGCCTGGGCGAGCTGGTTCGGACGACCGCCGACGTCTTTCGCACCGAAGGCATCGGTGGCGAGATCGTGATCGTGGACGACAACTCGCCGGACGGCACGGGCCGTGTCGCGGCCGAACTGGCGAAGCAGTTTCACGTGAAGGTCGTGCACCGGGCCGGCAAGCTGGGCCTGGGCAGCGCCGTCATCGATGGATTCCGCGTCGCGCGCGGCGACGTCCTCGGCGTGATGGATGCCGATCTCAGTCACCCGCCGGCGGTCCTGCCGCGGATGCTGGAGGCGCTGACCCGCCACGGCGCCGACTTCGTGATCGGGAGCCGTTACATTCCCGGCGGGTCGACCGAAGGATGGTCGATCACTCGACGGCTGATGTCGCGGCTGGCGTGTCTCATCGCGCGTCCGCTGACGCCGGTCCGCGATGCCACGTCCGGGTTCTTCGTCCTGCGACCTGAGGTCGTGCACGAGATCGAAATCTCGGCGGCCGGATTCAAGATCTGTCTCGAGCTTCTCGTGCGCGGCCGCGCGCGCTCCGTCGTCGAGTTGCCTTACCGGTTCACCGATCGGCTCGTTGGGGAGAGCAAGATGACGGTACGCGAGGCGCTCGGGTATGTCGTCCAGTTGTGCGATCTTCTGCTGTACCGGTTGAGGAACCGCGGCACCGCGTCACGCCCGGTATACAAGAGGCTCACGGCTTTTGGTATGTAACACCACAGTCAGCATGCTCTCCAGGAACAGGCCTGCAATGCCGGCCAGTGCGGCCGCGACGCGCCCGCGATCGCCCGTCATGATGATGCTCCTTCTCGCTACTGCTTGACGTATTTCGTCAAGCCGCCCCCGGCCGCGGGACGGGAGATCGGCCCTTCCGCCGCATACACGTTGCCCGCGGGATCCACCGCCACCCCTTCGCCAGCGGCCCCTTCCGGGTTAGTCGTCTGATGCGGGGGAATGAAGGCGAGGACTTTGTCTTCTTTGGTGCTCCCAATCCGGACGCCTGTCTTCCAGCCGGGGTGTCGCGTCACGTTCGATTCCGAGTCGATCGCATACAACCTATCGTTCCGGTCGATGAACAGGCCGCTCACCCGGCCGAATTGCTTCCACGCGTCGAGGAACCTGCCGTCCTGATCGAAAATCTGCAAACGATGATTCCCGCGGTCGGCGACGAAGAGGCGTCCGCGAGAGTCGAACGCGAGCGCGTGGGGCGTTCGGAACTCGCCTGGCCCCGAGCCCAACTTTCCCCACTCCTTGATGTACTTGCCGTCCTTCGTGAACTTCACGATGCGCCCGTTCGTATTCGGGGGCGGATTCTCGGACTGACCGCTGTGTCCGTCCGACACGAAGATGTCGCCGTTCGGCGCGGTGATCACATCGCACGGCTCATTGAAGGTGTCCGGACCGTTGCCAGGCACCCCGGCTTTCCCGAGCATCATCAGCACCTTGCCCTGGGGACTGAACTTGATGACTTGGTGGCCTTTTGTCCCTTCCTTGTTGCCTTGTCCGTCGGTCACCCAGACGTTGCCGTCCCGGTCCACATGAAGACCGTGGGGAAAGATGATCATCCCCGCGCCAAAGCTTGTCAGCAGCTGGCCCGACAATCGATCGAACTTGAGGATCGGCGCAATGTTCGAGCCGGCGCACGTGTTGGTGCCACAGCGGTCGTAGGCCCAGACGTGCCCGTCCGGGCCAATGTCGACGCCGGCGGTCGATCCCCACGTCCTGCCTTCGGGCAGCGCCCCCCAGCCCTTGATCACCGTTGGATTCGGATTGGGCAGGCTATTCCTCGCCGGGTCGGTGACATCGGCTTGCGTGGCCGCCCTGCCTCCCGACAGCGCCATCGAGACGATGCTTGCGATGAGTGTGAATCTCAAGCGAGCTGAAACTGCCATCGGAGCGCCTCCTATCTCTCATACCCAAAGTTTAGGCCGCCTCATTTCAATCCCAGCCTCTTGTGTCGCTTGTGGAAGACGAGCCACACCTCCGACTCGGAGTCGTGATGATCGGCGAGCCATTTCCGCCAGTGCTCAGGGGTCCGTGCGTCAAATGTCTTCAGAGCCTTCGAGCGCATCGTACGAGTTACCTCGTGCAGCTTGTCCCAACGCTTCCGGCTCACGCGCGGCCGCGTCTGGTCCGGCCGCCGTCGAGTGCAGCCGATGCCAGCCCGCGTCGTCCGACCCACCGACCTCGGATCAGCCGCGCACAGACGCGGCCCCGTGGGCGAAGCTGGTCACAGCTCCGACGTATTCATCGGGATGGCTCAGGTGAGGCACATGGCCTGCCCCGGCAAACGTCATCGTCACAGCCTGCGGCAACATCTGAGCAATCTGCCGAACGACAAGAGGGAAAACGGGTGCGCTCTGCCCACCCAGCGTCAGCAATGCCCGGGCAGAAAAGGCACGCAGCCGATCGCGGCTGACCGAGAGCGCCTCCGGATCCCGCATCTCATCGAGCCAGGTTGGGGCGTTGCGGACAAACGTCTCCCTCAGCTCAGGAGGAAGCTGTCCCCAGGCTCCCGGCCCAAAGGCGATCGTCTCGACGAACTGGCGCGCCCCCCCAGGAAAGTCATGAGCCGCGAGCATCTGCATGACGGCATCGATGCGCTCTTTGATCACCGAGAGCGCCCCCTGAGCCTGCGGCTCGTTCTCAAAGAGACGAAAAAGCGGCGGCTCGTGCACGATGAGGCTCCGGAACAAATCGGGACGTTCGCCCGCAAGCCGCAAGACGATTGATCCGCCGAAGGAATTGCCGACGATATGGGCCGGATCACCACCGACGTTCTCAATGAGCGCCGCCAGATCTGCAACATCCTCCTCAACACTGCCCTGTCCGACCGGACGCTCGCTCTGACTGTGCCCGCGGCGATCGTAGGTCAGTACACGGAAGGAGCGTGCGAACGCGGGGACAACGGAATCCCAGTTGTGATGGTCACCCCAAGAGCCGTGGACGAGAACGAGGAGATCCCCTGTTTCTCCAGAAAGCTCCCAAAACAGCCGAACGCCATTGATACGTGTGATACACATCCGCGCCATCAGCTGTCTACGGCCTCTCGTGACGCGAGGACGAAACGAGCCTGCCTCTCGTCTTCGGTCGTTTCTTCGATACGCGTCGCAACGGTCCACACGTGCCCGGCTGGATCCATGACCCACGGGGTTCGGTCGCCCCAGGATTGATCCATGCCACGTGGCGGCGACTCCTACCCTCAAATCCGCTCGTACGTCTGGACCGTTCGCTCGGTGACGACGTCGCCCGTATGCCGAGTACC
>JACOUA010000242.1 GCA_016178075.1 Acidobacteriota bacterium | reverse complement strand
GCTGGGAAACGCGCGTTGGGGACCCCGGGGCTGGCTGCGTTGCTCCTCCCTCACATATTCCCGATATGCTTGGTCGTCGCGCCTTGCCAGACGGGCGCATCGCCCGCCTCGGTGCGACGCGGGACTTTCACCACGGGCTGTCAAGCATCAACGGCCGCAATCAGGGCCTTGATGTAGCCGAACGTGAACGCGAAGGCCTGCAGGCCGTTCTGATCTCCCTCGATCGACGGCACGTGGTCCGGCATCATCATGCCGTCGTAGCCGACCTCCTGATACACGCGCATGGCCTTCAGCATGTCGACGTCGCCATCGTCGATGAAGGTCTCCTGGAAGTTGAGGAAGCCGCCGCGGATGTTTCGGAAATGGACGTTGAAGATCTTCTTCCGGCTGCCGAAGTACCGGATGACGTCGACGATCTCCTCGCCGGGCTTCTTCAGCATCTCCGACACCGTGCCTTGGCAGAAGTTCAGGCCGTGATAGGGGCTTGGCCTGATGTCGACGAATCGCTTCAAACCGTCCACGCTCCCGAGGACGGTGTTGACGCCGCGGTAGCCCCTGTCGTGGGGCATGCCTGGATCGTGAGGGTGGCAGGCGATCTTGACCTTGTGTTCTTCCGCCACCGGCACGACGCGTTCGAGGAAATACGTGATGCGCTCCCAGTACGCGTCGGCGTTGACCGGGCCAGCCTCGGTCAGCGGTGGTTCCTGCTTCGCGCGGGCGTAGTCGAAGGTGCTGTAGGTGACGCCGCCTCGGCCCCGCGTTGATTCGGTGCGGACGACGCCAAGGATGCTCATGTTGTATTTGAGCGCTGGGATGCCGGCTCTCGCCGTGTTACGGATCATCTGGCAGATCTCGTCGATCTCGCGATCGCGCTCGGGGCTCCTGGCGAGCATGATGTTCGGGTTCTCGGCCCTGGCGATGTAGGCGGAGCTGAGCGGCAACGGCACCATGTCCAGGGTGATGCCAAAGGACTCGACGCGTTCCCGGAGTCGGCTCAGTCCCGCGACCGACCACTGGTCGTCGAACTGCCTGGAGGGAAGCGTGCTGCAGATGTGATTCACTCCGAAGGCAGCCAAGACGCGCAGGATAGCGTCAGACGATCCATGTTGCGTGCCGACCTTCATGAGGGTTTTGCGCCGTGTTGTGCCTGGCGCTCGGGCCTGCTCGCGCGCCGCGGCATCAGGCGTCAGGCCTTCGACCAGAGCCGTGGCGCCCGCGCCAATTCCAACCACACGCACGAAATCCCGTCGGTCCATGTCTCTGTCCTCTTTACTTGATCCGCGTGGGGCGGCCGCTCAGCCCATCCGAACGCACGAGTGGGCTCCGCGGCTACTCATTATTGATCCGGGGACCCCTGGATCCCCGTGGGCCCACGCGCTGCCGCTTGGCCGCCGACCAGCCTCCGCCAAGGCTACGGCGGTCCGCCATAGCTTCAGCGAAGGCGGAAGCTCGAAGAGCGGAGGCGGGTCGCTCACGCTCCGGATCTTGGTTGCGTCGGCGTTTCCTCAACTCTGATCACGATAGGCCGAGAAGTCCAGCCGGCGCGCCCCGAGCGCCCCCACATAACACATCGCGATCGCGATGAGCAGTGCGCGGAAGCCGGTGACGAGCGACAGGTATTCCGCCACGCCGCCCACCATCGCGCCCAGCAGGTTCGTCCCGAAGTCCCGCGCCAGGGTGGTTGAGCGCTTGAACGCCGATCCGAAGAGCAGGCCGGCGCACAGGACGGGACTGAAGACGAGCAGCGCGTCGAAGATCGATTCGGCCGCGCGGCTCTGGAATCCAACGCGCCCGATTGGGATGACGAAGTTGGCCGCCAGCAGCGCGAGCAGCACGCCGCCGACGAGCCACGGACGCCTGATGTCGCGGCTGGCCACGACCGCATTCGCCACGAGGGCCATCGTCAGGACCGACGCGATTGCCAGCGAGGCGACCACCCAGGTCGACCCCCACAACAGCGCGAACTGGATGATCGACTTCGTCTCGAGCAGCATGAACCCGGCACCGAGCAGGAAAAACTGCCACGACCATGTCCCGCGACGGCCGCCGGCGATCGGCAGCACTGCGGCGGCCGACACAACGAGGATCAACGCCAGCGAGGCAACATAGTGCGCCGGCAGACGCCGGTCGCGCAGGTACAGGAACGGCCAGTCGTCCGTCGCGGGCTCAATCGAGGCGTCGCGCCGATGCCGCTTCGCCGGGCTCGGCGTCTCGGATTGGCCGAACGCCGCCACGCGGTCCGGCACGTGCAGATCGGCGGGCAGCCGCGAGAGGCGCGGTCCCGCCATCAGCACGCCCAGGTAGGCGCGCGCCTCATGCACGTGCACATACGGCTCCTCGCCGAACGCCACCGCAGCCGTATTCGCGAGCCGATCGACGAGCCACCGCTCGCGAAAGTAGTTGTAGACGACCAGTAGGCCCGCCGGCTTGAGCCGCGCGCGCACGGCCCGAAACGCCTCCTCGGTAAACATGTAGCTCTCGAGCCGTACCCCCGAAAAGCTCGATTGCAACGTCAGGGAATCGATGAGCGCGAAGACCACCAGGTCGTACGTCTTCTCCGTTGTCCGCAAAAAGTGCCGGGCGTCGTCGATGATTGGAGTGACTCGCGGATCCGAGTACGGACGGTCGGGATGCTTCTCGCGACCCAACCGAAGGATGGCCGGATCGATTTCCACCGCATCCACGTGACGCGCGCCGTGCCGAAGCGCCGCGGCCACGTCTGTTCCGGAGCCGGCGCCCAGAATCAGGACGTCGTCGAACGTGTCACCGAAGACGGTGTAGGGCCATACGTAGAAGTATTCCTTGTGCCTCACCGGCGCCATCGACTGGTGGAAGATGTTGTTCACCTCGACGACGGTGTCGGCCCCGACTTGCTGGAGCGTGATCTTGTAGTACGGCGACCACAGCGCTCCCCGCGCCAGTGCATGCACGAGCGCGAGCGAGCTGGCAAGCAGCACGAAGCCGGCGATGAGCGCCGCTGTGGCCGGCCGACGCGGCGCATCGGGCTCCGGAAGCGCCAAGAGGGGAAGGGCCGCGGCGCACGCGACGGCGAACCAGACCGTCGGCGTGAGCTCCAGCCACGACATCACCGCGAACACGCCGACGCCGGCGAGGCTGCCGGCGAGGTTCATCGTGTAGGCGCGAAGCGGCGGCAGCGTCGTCATCTCGCGGGCCATGCGGTGCGCCAGCGTGGCGAAGAGCGCCGCCACGATCACGAAGAGGATCGGCAGCAGCATCGTGCTCTCGACGACGACCACTTGCTCGGCCGTTCCGCTGGCAAAGTAGATGCTGCCGGTCGACGGGACGGCGACTTCGAGCCGGAAGACGGACACAGCCGCGACGGTCGCGGCCAGAATCGCCGGAAAGAACCCGAACAGCCGCACGCGTCGCGGGGCGAGGAGGCATCCCACGCCGATCCCGAGGAAGCTCGCCAGCAGGATGAAATTGGAGAAGTACGAGAGCAGCCGGATGTACGCCGGCATCCACCGGATGAGGGTCACCTCGAGGAAGAGGACGAGGAACGACGCGAGGAACGTGCGGAGCGCTCCGCTCCCTCGCGTCATGGTTGAGAGGCGGGGCCCCGCCAAGCTCGGTCGCTCGCGGGGCCCCTCAGCCCCGCTCCGTTCCCTCGCGTCATGTTTTGAGGGGCGTCATTCGGTCGAGTAGTGGACGCCGAGTTTTTTCAGCGCCTCCTCCGGGCAACCGGTCCACTCACGAACGAACTTGTTGCCGAGGTACCGCAGATCCTCCATCCCCATCTTGCTGGTCCAGAACCCGGTGGCCGTCAGATCGCGGAAGCTGTTGAAGAACGCCACGCCGTGCGAAAGCTCAGGCTTCGCGCGG
>JACOUA010000115.1 GCA_016178075.1 Acidobacteriota bacterium | reverse complement strand
TCGCCAAGCCGGCGGCCCGAAGCGGTGATCCGCCGCTCCATTTCGGCGAAGCGGCCTAGGAACTTCTCGTTGGCGCGGCGGAGCGCGCTCTCGGGCTCGAGACCGAGCTTGCGGGCGAGGTTTGCGATCGCGAACAGCAGATCGCCGAGCTCCTCTTCGACGCGATCCGGGGGCGCACCGCTCGACATCTCCTGCTGCAGCTCGTCCAGCTCCTCCCGCACCTTGACGAGCACCTCGTCGGCGCGTGGCCAGTCGAACTTCACGGCGGCGGCGCGTTGCCCGATCGTGTGGGCGCGCAGGAGCGCCGGCAACGCGCGCGGCAGATCACCCATTGCGCCTGCCGTCGATCCGGTGGAGGAGCGCTCGTTCGCCTTGAGCGCTTCCCAGCGCTGAACCACCTCCTCAGGCGACGAAGGCCCGTCGTCGGCGCTCACTCGATCTGCCGGCGACCCGAACACGTGCGGGTGGCGTCGGACGAGCTTCTGGTTGATGGCGGCAAGCGAGTCGGCGACGGTGAAGTCGCCGGCCTCCGATGCCAACTGGGCGAGCAGCACCGCCTCGAAGATGAAGTCGCCGAGCTCTTCGCGAAGCGCGTGGCGGTCGGCGCGATCGATGGCCTCGAGCACCTCGTAGGTCTCTTCGAGGACGAATGGTCGCAGCGTCTCGAGCGTCTGGGCGCGGTCCCACGGACAGCCGCCCGGTGAGCGAAGCGTTCGGACCAGCTCGACGAGCTCCATGAAGCGATCTGCCGCGGACGTGCTCATGGGACGGGTATGCTACCATTTCGAGTCGGAGGTTCGACCTGGACTCTGAGACGGTCGAGGAGGGCGCGCTCACATTCAACGCCTTCGTGATCTCGCTCGCCAGCACGGCCGCCATCCACTTCGGCGACGTGGCCGACCCGGTCTCCGGCGCGAAGCAGGCGCCGAACCTGGCGGCCGCGTCGCAGATGATCGACATCCTCGCGCTCCTCGAGGAGAAGACCCGCGGCAACCTCACGGCCGAAGAGCGCACGATCCTCGAACAGGTGTTGTACGAGCTGCGTCTGAGGTTCGTCCAGCTCAAGGGCGGCGAGGGGCGGATCATTCGGCCGTGACGCCCCAGGCACGCGTCACCTTCCTGGGCACCGGGACCTCGCACGGCGTGCCGATGATCGGCTGCGCCTGCGCCACCTGCCAGTCGCCCGATCCTCGCGACAAGCGCTGGCGGCCCTCGGTGTACATCGAGCTCGCCGACGGCACGTCGGTGCTGGTCGACACGACCCCCGACCTGCGGGCGCAAGCGCTGACCTTCGGCATCAGGCGCGTGGACACGGTCCTCTTCACGCACAGCCACGTCGACCACATCCTGGGGCTCGACGATCTGAGGGCCTACAATCGGCTGCAGCGCGGTGCGATCCCCTGCTACGGCGACGAGCGGACGCTCGCCGACCTCCGGCGCATTTTCGGCTACGTGTTCAACCCGGACGTCGAAGGCGGGGGCGTCCCGAAGATCCGCCTGACCCCGATCGGCGGTCCGCTCTGCATCGGTCGACAGGAGTTCGTGCCGGTGCCGCTCTGGCACGGCCGCCGGCTGATTCTCGGCTTCCGGGTGGGCCGCTTTGCATACCTGACGGACTGCAGCGGGATTCCGGACGCGTCGTGGCCGCTCCTCGACGGTGTCGAGGTGCTGGTGCTCGACGCGCTTCGGCACAAGCCTCACCCGACGCACTTCTCGCTGGCGGAATCGCTGGAGATCGTCGCGCGACTGCGGCCGGCGCGGACCTACTTCACGCACATGTGCCACGATTTGCCGCATGCGGCGACGTGCGAGCGCCTGCCGGCCGCGATCGAGCTGGCATACGATGGCCTGAAGGTGGAGATCGAGTAGTTATCAGTTCTCAGTTGTCAGTTCTCAGTGCAAGGAGGGAATCCCGCCCGAGGCAAGGCAGAAGCGCAAACTGTGAACTGAGAACTGTAAACTGAGAACTGTCAACTTCTTATGGACGTCCTGCACTATCCCGCCGATCCGCGTCCGGCGCGTTGGCATCAGCCGGTGCTCGCCCTCGGCAACTTCGACGGGATGCACCGCGGGCACGCGAAGATCGTCGAGCGCGTGAACCGGGGCGCCATCGAGCGCGGCGGCACGGCGGTCGCGATGACATTCGATCCGCACCCGCCACGCGTCGTGCGGCCCGACAAAGCGCCGCCGCTCCTCATGACGCTCCCGCAGAAACTCGAGGCGCTGGCCCGTGCCGGCATCCATGGCACCACCATCGTCGAGTTCACCCCGGAGCTGTCGCGCTGGGATCCGGCGACGTTCGTCACCCGTGTGTTGATCGACTGGTTGCGAGTCTCGGAAGTCTGGGTGGGGGCCAACTTCCTCTTCGGGCGCGACCGGTCCGGCAACTTTTCGATCCTGCGGGTGCTCGGCGCCCGACACGGGTTTCGCGCCGAGAAGATCGATCCGGTGCGGTACAAGGAGTTCGTGGTCAGCAGCACGCGGGTGCGCCGGCTGGTCGGCGAAGGCCGCGTGGACGAGGCGGCGGCGCTCCTGGGCCATCACTACGTGATCGACGGCACCGTGGTCGAAGGGGCCCGGCGCGGCCGGGCGATCGGCGTCCCGACGGCCAACCTCTGCACCGAGAACGAGCTGGTGCCGCCAAACGGTGTCTACGCGACCCTCGTGACAGTCCAGGGTGTCGTTCACCCATCCGTCACGAACGTCGGCGTCCGGCCCACGTTCGGCGAGGCCTCATCGGCGGCGGTGATCGAGACGCACCTCATTGGCTTTGCGGGCGAGCTGTATGGGTCGCGGCTCCGGCTGGCCTTCGTCCAGCGCTTGCGCGACGAGCGGCGCTTCGACGGAGTCGAGGCGTTGCGAGCGCAGATCGCGAGCGACTGCGCGCGGGCCCGCGCGCTTTTCGATCGGATTTCGCTGTAGACTGACTCGGGAAGGTTTCAGTTATCAGTTCCCAGTTTTCAGTTTGGCATCTGCTGCTTCGAAGAGCCAGCGCCCATTGAGCGAATCTGAACCTGAACTGTAAACTGAAAACTGTAAACTGAAAACTATCTGCGATGTCTACCGCCCCCTGGTTCCGCGTCAGCGTGTCGGCCAGTCAAACCCTGCTGGCCAATGCCGGGTCGCTCTGCCAGGTTCTGGCACGGTGCGCAGGTGTCGATCAGAGCGAAGTGCCAGAGGTTGGAGCGCTGCTGCAGCAAGCCCTGCGCAACGCGATCGGCCGCGGGGATACCGCCGAGCCCCTGGTGGAGGTCGTCTGCCGGGCAGTCGACGGACGATTCGAAGCGCAGGTGTCTCGCGACGGGCAGGCCCTCGATACCATCGTGCGCCCGCTCGCGAAACCGGTCTGACACGCTCGCCCGATGCGTCTCTACAACACGCTCACCCGACAGATTGAGGACTTCGCCCCGGGGGACGGGGAAACCGTTCGGATGTACGCATGCGGCCTTACCGTTTACAGCCGCGGCCACATCGGGAATTTTCGGACCTTCACCTGCTTGGACGTTCTTCGCCGCGCGCTTCGGCACCACAAAGGCTTCCGGATGCGCGAGGTGATGAACTACACCGACGTGGACGACAAAACGATCGCCGGTGCCGCCCGGGAAGGCGTGCCCTTGCGGGATTACACGGATCGCTTCATCCAGGCGTTTGCCGACGATGCCACCACACTCGGCCTGGAGCCGGTCGAAGAGTCGCCGCGGGCCACCGACGAAGCCAACATGCAGGCGATGTCGGACATGGTGGCTGCGCTGGAGCGGAACGGCCATACGTACCGGAGCGACGGCTCCATCTACTTCAAGATCTCGACGTTTCCGGCCTACGGGCGGTTGTCGAAGCTCGACGAGTCGGGCATCAAACCCGGTGCCCGCATCGACGCCGACTCGTACGACAAGCAGGACGCCCGCGACTTCGTGCTGTGGAAGGCGACGCGCGACGGGGAACCGACCTGGGATCTTGGCGTCGGCCCCGGCAGGCCCG
Source organism: Acidobacteriota bacterium (assembly GCA_016178075.1). GTDB lineage: Bacteria > Acidobacteriota > Vicinamibacteria > Vicinamibacterales > JACQTH01 > JACQTH01. The sequence goes on along the minus strand of JACOUA010000115.1, from coordinate 4,283 downwards.
GCTGGCACATCGAGTGCTCGGCCATGGCCTTGCGGCTACTGGATCATCCGCCGATCGACATCCACGCCGGCGGCGTCGACCTGATCTTTCCGCATCACGAGAACGAAATCGCGCAGAGCGAGGCGGCGACGGCCAAGCCGTTCGCGCGGTTCTGGGTGCACGTCGAGCACCTGCTCATGGATGACACGAAGATGTCGAAATCCCTGGGCAACATCTTCACGGTCCGGGAGGTGATCGATCGGGGACACCGGGCCTCGGCTCTGCGGTACCTACTCATCTCGACCCATTATCGAAAACGGTTGAAGTTCAGCTGGGAGAGCCTGGCTCAGGCCGAAGAGGCGATGCGGCGCCTCATGGATTTTCTGGCGCGGCTCGACAACGTCGCCAGCCAGGGTGCGCACGCTCGGACCGCGCAGCGAGTGGCGGAGGCGCGGCAAGCGTTCGGCTCGATGATCGAGGACGATCTGAATACCGCGGGCGCGCTGGGCGTCCTGTTCGATCTCGTCCGGACGCTGAACAGCGCGATCGACGGCGGCGACGTTGGCAAGCCGGACGTGGCGACGATTCGCGAGGCGTTCGAATCCTTCGATCGCGTCCTCGGCATCGTCGCGCTCCGTCGTCGCGAGGAACAGCAGGCAGGTGTTCCGGCGGCGGAGATCGAGCGGCTCATCGCGGAGCGTCAGGACGCGCGTCGGCGCCGGGACTTCCGCCGCGGCGACGAGATTCGCGACAGGCTGGCCGCGCGGGGGATCATTCTGGAGGACACGCCTGGCGGCACGCGCTGGAAGCTGAAATGAACGCCCCCGAGATCAAGATGAAGCTTCCGGGTCCACTGGCGCGCGCCATCATCGAGCGTGACGCGGCCGCGGTCTCACCGTCCTACACGCGTCCGTACCCGCTCGTGATTGCTCGCGGCGAAGGCGCCGTCGTCGAGGACGTGGACGGCAATCGCTTCCTCGACTGCGCGGCCGGCATCGCCGTGACCGTCACGGGCCACTCGCATCCAGAGGTCGTGCGGGCCATCGTGGAGCAGTCGCAGCGATTCCTGCACATGTCCGGGACCGACTTCTACTACGAGCCGCAAGTCAGGCTCGCAGAAGAGCTGGCGGCCCTCGCCCCGATCGATGGCCCCGTGCGGTCGTTTTTCGGAAACTCCGGGACCGAGGCGGTGGAGGCGGCGATCAAGCTCGCGCGCTACCACACGCGCCGTCAGTACCTGATCGGCTTCATCGGCTCGTTTCATGGACGGACGATGGGATCGCTGGCGTTGACGGCGAGCAAAGCCATCCAGCGAAGAGGCTTCGGGCCGATGATGCCGGGCGTCTACCACGCGCCGTACGCGGATTGCTATCGGTGTCCGGTGAGGCTGACGCCCGACAGCTGCGCGGCCGAATGCCTGGACTACATCGAGGATCAGATCCTGCTGCACCTCGTTTCCCCGGATGAAGTGGCAGGGATTGTCGTCGAACCGATCCAGGGCGAAGGCGGCTATCTCGTCCCCCCCGAGCAGTTCCACCAACGCCTGCGAGAGCTTGCCAGCCGGCACGACATCCTGCTGATCGTCGACGAGGTCCAATCAGGAATGGGGCGCACCGGCAAGATGTTTGCGATCGAGCATTTCGGCGTGCGGCCGGATGTCGTCACGATCGCCAAGGGAATTGCGTCCGGCTTGCCGCTGGGGGTCGCGTCGGCTCGCGCTGACGTGATGGCCTGGCCCCCGGGCGCTCATGCCAGCACGTTCGGGGGGAACCCCGTGGCATGTGCCGCCTCGCTCGCGACACTGAAGCTGCTGCGCGACGAGCTCGTGGCGAATGCCGCGGTGGTCGGCGAACATCTGCTGAGCGGGCTGCGTGACCTGAAAGATCGACATCCCCTCGTCGGCGACGTTCGCGGCAAAGGCCTGATGGCCGGCGTCGAGCTCGTGCGCGATCGCCAGACCAAAGAGCGCGCCACAACGGAGCGGGAGGCGGTGGTCCACGCGTGCTTCGAGCGCGGGCTGCTGGTTCTGGGCGCCGGCCCCAACGCCATTCGCTTCTGCCCGCCCCTCATCCTCACCATAGCGCAGGCCGATATCGCGCTGCGCATTTTCGACCAGGCCTTGGCGGCGGTCGAAACACCCTGAAGCCGCGGCACGAGTCAGTCCTGGGTTGTGGTACCCAGCTTCCGCCTTCGCATCAAGCTTCGGCGGACCGCCGTAGCCTCAGCGGAGGCGGCTAGCCGGGCCTCTCATTCACCGTTGATCGTCCAGTTGCCGATACAGCGAAGCGGCAGGCCCATCGATGTCTAGGGTGCAATCACGTGCAATTCCGCTCACGACCACCTCTCGTGGATCGCGTCCACGGCTCGGCGTCCGCGCGGTAAACGTTACGTTGGGGCTTTGCGTCATCCTGTTTGCCCTCCTCGCCGATTGGCTCACGTCCGGGGAGCCGGGCTTCGGACGGATGCAACAGGTCATGCTCGGCGGCGGCGTAGCGCTGGTGCTGGTCGGGTTCCTGTCGGTTGCCTGGAATCTTCGAATCCTCGTGCTGCTCGTGATGTCAGGTGTGAGTCTGACAGCGGGGGAGCTGACCCTCCGGGCCTTCGTGGGTCCCTATTTCGCGACCGTGTATCAGCTCGACAGCCGATACATCTACAAGCTCATCCCCAACGCCACGAAAATCTACCGGCGACTGCCTGCGGATGGCGGAGAGTCAATCGTCGTGCACGTGAACGATCGCGGATTCAGGGACGCGGCCTCGGAAGCTGTGTCACCGGAGGGCGGGAAGCGCGTGGTGGTTTACGGCGACTCCTACATCGAGGGCGAATTCTCGAGCTTCGAGCAGACCTTCGTGGAGCGACTCAGGGTCCATCTGACACACGATCTTCGAACGCCGGTGACCGTGGTGAATGCCGGGGTCTCCGGCTACGGACCGGACCAGGAGTACGCCCGAATTGCGGACGAGCTTCCCGTGCTGGCGCCGGACCTCCTGATCGTAGCTATCTGTACCAGCAATGATCTTGGCGACCTGCTCCGCAACAAGATGTTCCGGCTGGCGCCGGATGGCACACTTGCGCGAAACGCGTTTCGGGTCCACCCGAACCTGAAGGCCAGATTCGAGCGCGCCGGGTCGGGCCTGCTGCTGTCGAAGGTGGTCGAAAAGCGATGGAACAGCCTGATGCTGGCGATCGATGACAATCCCGACGATCGCGAGGGCCCTGGGCCGTGGCTGCGCCATCAGCAGGCGGACTACGAAGCCTACGTGCAGCGCGGCGACAACGTGGTGACCAACCTCTCGAACGATTATCTGGACATCGATGTGAGCACGATGCCAGAGAGCGAAGCTGTGCGGTACAAGCTCGGCCTGATGCGCGCCCTCTTCGCGGCAATCAAGCAGACGGCCGCCGCCAGAGGGGTGCCGCTTCTCTTCGTGATCATCCCGTCGGCGACCGACGTGTGCCGGTCGTGCGAAGGTGTGCGGAAAGAGACTGTCGCATTCCCAGATTACCGGCGATCAGCAACGACGGAGCGAGCGGTCGAGCTCGCCCGGAGCGTGAGTGTGCCGTTCGTGAATCTTTACGAGCCATTTCGAACATCAGATCCGGACGCTCTTTATTTCAAGCAGGACACCCACTGGAACGACCGCGGGCAGGAGATCGCCGCGCGGGGGGTGAGTCGCTACATCAGCTCGGCCGGCATCCTCCGCTGACGCGGTGCGGCTCTGCGTGGCCCGCGGACGGTCAGCCCTCCAACCCGGGCATGCTCAGGTACTTGTTTTGCTCCGTGCACCTGAGCCGTGCGTACGGGTCACAACCAGGATCTCGGAACGATGGGGGAAATCCTCGCGTGCCGCGAGCTGCAGCGCCTGGGGTACGCAATTCTTGCGCGCCGGTATCGCACGCGGTTTGGCGAGATCGACGTCATCGCCCGCGACGGTGAGACCATCGCGTTCGTCGAAGTAAAGATGCGAGCGACCGAGGCGTTCGGCGAGCCCGCCGCAGCCGTGACCCCGCGCAAGCAGCGGCGGCTGGGGCTGGCGGCCATGGATTACCTCGGGCGCTGGGGCCTCGAGGACACGCCATGCCGCTTCGACGTGGTCTCGATCAGCGTGTGCGCGCGCGGGGAGCCCCGTGTGGAGCTCTTCCGCGCCGCGTTTGATGCAGATTTCGCGCAAAAGTGAGAATTCCACGAAAGTAATCAATACGACTCAAAAGCGCACCATGACCTGGCGACCTCGACCTCCATCGTGTCGGCCCTTGCGAGTGCGCGGGATGGTAACAGGCCAGCCGTCGTGCCGATGCACGCC
>JACOUA010000241.1 GCA_016178075.1 Acidobacteriota bacterium | reverse complement strand
GGAGCTCAACGCGCATCCCGACAGCGATTTGATCTACAGCGACGAGGACAAGATCGACAGCGCGGATCACCGGTATGACCCGTACTTCAAGTCGGATTGGAACCCGGATCTCTTTTTCTCTCTCAACCTGATCAGTCATCTCGGCGTCTACCGGACGACCCTGCTCCGTCAGATTGGCGGCTTCCGCGAGGGGTACGAAGGAAGCCAGGACTACGATCTCGCGCTCCGAGTCATCGAGCGGACACGGCATGATCGGATCCGTCATATCCCCCACGTCCTGTACCACTGGCGCGCGGTGGCCGGCTCGGTCGCGCTCGCGTCGGACGAAAAGGGCTACGCCCACGGCGCCGCGCGCCGAGCCCTCGGCGAGCATCTCCAGCGCCGTGGCACCCGCGCCCATGTGGTGCGCGGGTACGGCGAATTCCACCGCCTGGTGCCACCGCTTCCGGACGCCTTGCCTCTTGTGAGTCTCATCGCGTCGACCGAAGGATCTCTCGATGCCGCGGGCGCGGCGCTGGCGACGCTGAGTAATGGCACCGACTATGAGCCGATTGAGCTTCTCCTCGTCAGCGAGGTGGCGCGCGAAGTTCGGCCCGCTCCTTCAGGAGCGCAAGGCTTCGGCTTTGCGCACGAGGGACGCTTGCAGATCGTGCCGCATGACGGCCCGTTCAGCCTGGCCGGGATGAACAACGCCGGGGTGCGCGCGGCGCGAGGTGAGGTTCTCCTCTTCATCCATGACGATGTGCAGCCGATTTCGAGGGAATGGCTGCGCGAGATGGTGAGCCAGGCGCTCAGGCCGGAGATCGGCGCGGTGGGCGCCAAACTGTATTACCCCGACGACACCCTCGAACACGCGGGGATCGTGGCGGGGCTTCGGGGGATGGTCGGCAATCCGAATCGCGGCCTCCGCCGCTCCGCCCCTGACAACCTCGCGCGAGCGTCCGTGATCCAGGGGGTCTCGGCCGTCAGCGGAGCGTGCCTCATCATGCGACGCCGGGTCTTCGAGGAGATCGGTGGATTCGACGAGCGAAACGTCCCGACGGCCTTTACGGACATCGACCTGTGCTTTCGCCTCCAGGAGCGGGGGTATCGCGTGATCATGACCCCCTATGCCGAGCTGCACCACTGGGCTGCCGGAAGCTGGGAGCGTGATCAGGACAGCAGAATGGTCCCGCGCTTCGAGGGCGAGCGTCGTCACATGACGCGCCGGTGGGCAGTCCGCTTGCAGCGCGATCCCTTTTACAGTCCGAACCTCACGATCGAGCGAGAGGATCTCTCGCTGGCGGAGCCGCCCAGAGCGCACAAGCCGTGGAGAGCTCACCGGCTGTTCGAGTAAGAGGATCAAGCGACCGATAGAGCTGGCGCTCCGTCGGCCGACACAAGACCGCCCGGGGTGATTGAATTAACGGACCGTGAGCGAAACCGGGATCTTGGCCGTGTGTTCTTCCATGTTCACTTCGATTTGACCCCGATAAGATCCCGCGCTCAATCCCGTTACGTCGACCCGCACATCTAGCGGCGGCGTGGACTTGCTCTCCGGCCCCTCGACCCCACTGGCGCCCTCAGGCCTGCTGACGGTGAGCCACTTGGCGTTCGTTGACGCTCGCCAAGCCATATGCCGGCCGCCGTCGTTGAAGATCGTCAGCACCTGTGCGGGAGGGTTGATTCGACCCATGACACCGGAAAACGAGAACGACTCGGGTTCGACACGCAGCCGCGCAGGTCCACCCAGGATTGTGAAGGAGATCGGGACGTTTAGGTTGCCCCCGTTGGAGGCGATCTTAATGAAAGCCGTGTAGATGCTCGGACGCAACCCCGTCGAATCGACCTGCACAATCAGCGGCGGAGTTGAGGTTTTGCCGGGCCCTTCGACCCCGCTCGTTGCACCCACTGCGGGATCTCTACCGACGCTGAGCCATTTCTCGGTCGGCGCAACGCTCCACATCAGGGGTCGGTCGCCACGATTAGCAATGGTGAGCTTCTTCGGAGCAGGATTCGTTCCGTGAAGGTCCATCGTGAACGAGATCGCCTGAGGTTCGACGACCGGTGACGAGCTGGGCTCGAGGCGGTTGCCCGGGGGCACCTCTCTCCTATCAGTGCCGCCACACGACAGCGTGAACAGAAGCGCAAGAATCAGGATCTTTCTTGAGGCTTGCTCCGCCGTTGACGGGTTCACCCAATAATGCTATCGCACCGAAGGCGAATATCGCGCTTATTGAGATGGAGCCACCGCGGAGGCGGGAGAAATGACTCGCCACCCCGGTCCCCAGGTGCCGCCGAAGTACGTGAAAGCCCCCGGTGTAACGGTGATGGCCTGGACGTACACACCGGACGCGGAGTTGTAGAGAATCAGATCGCCTCGCCGATCGCCGTTCAGGTCGCCAGTGAGGACCTCCCAGCCCGGATCCCACCGTCCGCCCACATAAGAGAACGCGCCCGCACCGTTACTGAGACAGACGAACCAGGAGCCGCTCGAGCGGTTGTAGACGAAGAGATCCGTGGCGCCGTTGCCGTCGAAATCGGCGCCGCCGTGAACCGTCCACTGGGGAGCCCAGACGTCCGAGGTGTACGCGAAGTCGCTCCCCGTGTTGGTCGCCACCAACCATTGGCCCGTTGCCGATGAGTAGAGGAACAGATCCGATCGGCCGTCCCCGTTGTAGTCGCCGGGAGTGATCTCCCAGCCTGGCGACCACAATCCCGCGATGTAGGTGAAGCCGCTGCCGCCATCGTTCATCGCCCGAAACCATTGACCGGTATCAGCGCTGTACAGGAACAGGTCGGTGCGGCCATTCCCATCCAGATCCGCAGGGTGTATCCGCCACTGCGGCGACCACGATCCGGCGACGTAGGCAAAATCCCCAGTGCCACTACCGACGCTCGTGCACCGGAACCACAGCCCGTTGGCAAAGTTGTACAGAAAGACGTCGGATCGGCCGTCGCCGTTGAAATCGACGATGAACACCTGCCAGCCGGGAGACCACGTGGAGCTGAAGTACGTGAACCCACCCGCGCCGTTGTTCACGGCCTTGCGCCAGGCGCCGGTGGACGGGTTGTACAGAAAGAAGTCGGTGAGACGATTACCGAAGTCGGATAGGCGAACCCCATCGAAGTCGGCCGGCTGGACGGTCCAGCCAGATCCCCAAGAACCCGCGGCGGC
>JACOUA010000240.1 GCA_016178075.1 Acidobacteriota bacterium | reverse complement strand
CAGCCGCGGCTCGAGCTCCGCGATCGCGAGGTCGAGCGCCGGCACCGCCCGCTCGTAGTCGAGGGCCTCGAACAACCGCCTGGCTTCCGCGAGCGCGGCAGAAGACGGCATTTGGGCCCGGCTAAAGCCGAACTCCACGACAGAGACTCGGCTGAAGCCGGGTACTGCGACGGCCGTCGTGGAGTCCGCCTTTAGGCGGACCTGCAGCGGGCCGAGGGTGATCGCTGCGATGAGAACGATCGGGAGCCGGCTCATGCTATTGATAGACCTGGATGCGCTCGGCGCGCTCGTCGTAGATATACAAGCGTCCCGCTTCGTCCAGGGCGAAGGCTCTCGCCCGCGGGAAGCTGCCCGGGTTTTTCTCCGGGACGGAGAAGGTGGTCAGAAGCTTCGGTGTTCGGCCGGCCGTCATGATGAAGACGCTCGCCCGGCCACGATCGAGGACGTACAGATGATTCAGCGCATCGAACGCGAGATCGACCGGTTCATCCGGCGTGTACCCGGAGGCCGCGATCTTTCTGGCGCCTCGGCCGTCGGGATCGACGACGATGATCGATTTGCCGTCGCGGTCGAGGATCGCCACATTGCCGAACGAATCGACCGCGAGGCGGTCGGCATCGCCAGTCGCGAAAGTGCCGAGATGCTTGCCGGCCGCCGAAAACTTCACCACGGCGTGCGCCTTGCGATCCATGACGAGCAGGTCCCCGGTCGCGGTCGCGGCGCCTCCTGGGATTTCCTCGAGCGCGCGGGGTTTTCCCTCGGGCAACGGGACCGACAGCACGATCGGCTGGGCGCCATCCGGCACGATGTTGCCTTTCCGCGTCAGGATGGGCCGGCCATCCTGATCGAAAAAAAGACCACGCGGCTCGGTGCCGGTGAGCGATCGAAGGACCCCACCGGACGGGTTCAGAATGAGGGCGGCGTTCTCGTTCACGAAGACGACATTGCCGATCCGGTCGATCCCGATCGCGATCCCGTCCTTGAGTTTCCCCGACGATCCGGTCAGCACGCGGTTCGAAAAGGCGTAGGGTGGCCGCGCCGGCGCGCGCACATACAGTCGATACAGGATGGTGTTCAGCGCCAGCGCGCGATCGGCCTCCGGTGTGCCGGCGAATCGCAGCCGCACCCGCTGAAGCCTTTCCATGGCCGGAGTGATTCTGCCGTCCGCCACTAGGCCGGCGGCCGCGCCGAGCATCGCCCGTGAGGCCCACGGATCTTTCGGGTACGAAGCCGAGACGAGCTCGTAGCGCTCGAGCGCTTCATCGGGCCGCCCGAGCAGGCGCAGCACCTCGCCGCTGTAGTAGCCGGCCGCCGGGGCGATGCCGCTTTCGGGGAAGAGCCGCGTGGCTCGCTCGAAGCTCGCGAGAGCGGTCTCGGCGTCGGCGCGGGCCCGCGACCGCGCGAGAAGCAGGCGCCCCAGCATCACGTGCGCCTGCGGCGTCACGTCGCCCCGCGGGTATTTTTTCACGAGCTGATCGATCGTCTGCTCGGCGGCGCCGAAATCGCGCGACAGTTCGAAGTAGTACCGCGCAATCTCCAACATCGCATCGTCGGCGACGCTGCTGGCCGGGTACGAGTCGACTACCGACCGGAAATCCTTGAGCGCTTCCCCATATCGGTGGTTCTGGAGGAAGGACATACCGCTCTCGTATTGGCGGCGCGCGAATTCTTCGGGGCTCTGGGCGGCTAGCGACACCGTGGAGGCGGCGAGCAACGTGATTGGAACACGACGACACCTGGATGCAAGGTGCTGCACGATGACACGAAGACGCGGCGCGAACGTTCCTCGTGTCCTCTGGGGACGCGTCTCAGCTTCGTGCCTTCGTGTGTTCGTGGGCCGCATCTGACCGTCGAGTCTTCGTGGGTGCGTCTTCAGCTTCGTGTCTTCGTGCTACCGGATGATTCTCACGCGCGTTTCGCCGGGCGGTACGACCACGATCGCACTCGCGCCCGGACCGGTGGGACACCTCAGCTCCACCCGATACGACCGTGCGACGAGTGGCTGATCGACGATCGGCGGGAATCCGAAGTCCCGACCGCCAATCATGACCGAGCAGGTCTCCAGCGGTGTCCGGATGGTGAGCTTGCCGAGCAGCGGAGCCGTGAAATGCTGGACCCGATCGCGGCCGGCCTCGACCTTGATGACCTGGGCGAGCAGGTACTCGGGCGCACGAAGAAGCAGCGTGCGCGGCGCGGGGACTTTCAGCTCGTGCGTCTCGCTCCTCTCCGAGATCACCCTCGGGCCGTCCAGCACCTCGAACGGGTACTCACCTTCGATCGTGATGAGCGTCAAGGGCGCGAAGGGAAGGCGGTTGCTGCGTCTCGGCTCAAACGGCGGGGTGGGCTTCGTCGCGGGCGCCGGCGTGGAGTCCAAAGCCTGTTCCGTCGGCTCTGACGCGGGCGGCTTTACCGCCGGCGGCCCGGTCGGGGCCGTCGGCAGCGCGGGGGCCTGTTGTGCCGCCGCCGCATCCGCATCCGAAACAGGCTTTACGGGTTCTGTGACCACCGGCTGTGGCTCGGAGATGGGAGGGTTGGTTGCGATCGCCGGCTTTGATTCAGATGGGGAGACGACAGGCTTCACCGCGACTGTCGCGGTCGAGTTCTGAGGCGAGGCGCTTCTTCCCAACATCTTGAACAACACGATACCGAGAACGGCCGCAGCCGCGATGGCCGTGGCGGCGATCGCGATCGTTCGCAATCGCGATCTCTGGCGATCGGCCGCCGGCGCCAACAGGGTCGGATGGCCCGGCACCGTCGCCTTGTCGCGCCGATACGGCGACTCGGCGAGCACGGTTTCGGCGAGGTAGGCGGGATCCTGATGCGGCAGGTCGGTGGCTTCGATTGCGCGGCGCGCGATGAGCAGCGCGCTCCCGAAGTCCTGCGCCCGCCCAAATCGTTCATCCGGACGCTTCTTCAGCGCCTTGTGGACCATTGACACGACGCCGGAGGGTAGTCCCGGCCGCACCGTGTCGACCGGTGGCGGTTCATCATTGAGGATCTTCATCATCACGGCGGTCGGCGTGTCCGCCTCGAACGGTTTGCGCCCGCTGAGCAGCTCGTACAACACCACACCGGCCGAGAACACGTCGGACCGTCCATCGATCGACTTGCCGGAGACCTGCTCGGGCGACATGTAGGCGGCGCTGCCGACGACGAGCCCGTGCCGGGTCGCGGTCGATTCCGCCAGCTTCGCGATGCCAAAATCCAGCAGCTTGACCGTACCGTCATCCATCAGCCAGATGTTCGTGGGTTTGACATCCCGGTGGATGATGCTCTGCGAATGCGCGAACTGCAGACCGGTACAGAGCTGGCTGATGATGTCGAGCTTGTCGGCGAGTGTTTGCGAGGACGTCCCCGGGGCGTCTCGCATCCGTTCGGCGAGCGTCGACCCGCGAAGGAACTCCATCACGAGGAACGGATAGCCGTCCTCCTCGCCGCACTCGAAGATCGTGACGATGTTGCGATGCTGCAGCCGGGCGATGGCCTTCGCCTCGCGATAGAAGCGCGTTCGTGCTTCGTCATCGCCCGAAAAGTCGCCGGCCATCAGCTTGATGGCGACCTCCCGTTCGAGCAGCGGATCGTAGCCGCGATAGACCACGCCCATGCCGCCGCGTCCGACGCGCTCGACGATCTGGTACCGCCCGACCTTGGTGAGATCCGCCATGAGCGTTACGTCGCCGTATCTCAGTTAATCGCCTCTCAGCATGGCGCGCGACCTGCTGAGACAAGAGTCGGCCGCCCGACGATTACTGGGTCCCAGGAAGAGATTTCACACGTTCAATTCTCTCGACCGCGGACTCGACACGCTGGTCATCCGGTACGGTGTGCTCGAGAACTTCGGCCATCGACGTCTCGCCGTCGGCGAATTTGCGGAGCCCGGCCAGCCGCAGGGTCTGCATCCCTTCAGCCCGCGCCTGCGCGCGTATGGCGGCCGCGCTCGCTCGCGCGATGATCAGCTCTTCGATTCGTTCAGTGACCCTCAGCACCTCGAAGATGCCGACGCGCCCGCGGTAGCCGGTACCCCCACACTGATCGCAGCCGACCGGCTCGCTCATCGACGGGGCCGCGACCGAGAGTCCGGCGGCCGCGAGCTGATCAACAAGGAGACGTCCCTTCTCGGATGTCCGCGCGAGCGGCTGCTTGCAGGCCGGGCACAGTCGCCTGATCAGGCGCTGCGCGATCACGAGCCGGAGCGCCGACGCGATCAGAAACGGCTCGAGATCCATGTTGACCATCCGCAGCACGGCGCTCGGCGCGTCGTTGGTGTGCATCGTCGACAAGACCAGATGACCGGTGAGCGCGGCTTTGAGGGCGATGTCGGCGGTCTCGGCGTCGCGGATCTCGCCGACCATCAGGATGTCCGGGTCCTGTCGCAGGAAGCTCCGAAGCGCGGCGGCGAAGGCGACGCCGGAGGCGTCATCACACTGCACCTGTGTGATCCCTTCCATCCGGGACTCGACGGGGTCCTCGGCGGTCAGAATGCAGACATCGTCTTCGTTCAGGCGGTCGAGCAACGCATAGAGGGTCGACGTCTTGCCGCTTCCGGTTGGGCCGGTCACGAGCATCAGGCCGTTCGGGAGATCCGTTGCGTCCTCGATCGACTGCCGCGTCGGCTCGTCGACCCCGAGGTCGACCAGCCGTCTGCGGGCGCGTTCGCGATCGAGAACGCGCAGGACGACTTTGTCGCCGGTCACCGACGGCACCAGGGAGAACCGCAGGTCGATGGCGCGGCCGTAGACGAGATTGAAGCCAATGCGGGCGTCGAGCGGCGTGGTCGTGCCTCGAATCGGCAGCTCGGCCATCGCACGCAGCCGCCCGATGACCGGCGCCGACGCGGCGAGCGGTATCTTGTGCAAGACGCGGAGAGCGCCGTCGAACCGGCCGCGAATCCGCAAGCTTTCGCCGTCCGGCTGGATGTGGAGATCGCTCGCGGCGCCCTCGATGGCGCGGCAAAGCATTTGATGCACCAGCCGGATGATGAGCGGATCCCGGACGATGGTTTCGAGCGCGGCCGGATCGCGGGCCAGGGCGTCGCGGTTGCGGTTCATAAGCGCGATCGCGGGCTTCAGCAGATCGTCAAACGGTGCGGCGAGCCGTGTCTTGTAGGCCTGTTCCGCGATCTCGCGGACACCTTCCCGACGGTACCGGACCGGCGCCGCGAGGTGCTTCGAGTAATGCTTCTCGATGGCGCCCTGCACCGCAGCCTCGTGCGACACGAGCGGCATGATGCGGCAGCCGGACAGCGATTCGAGCGCGCGCGCGGTCCAGCCGTCCGTCGGATTGATCATGCAGACGTGGAGCGCGTTGAGTTCGGCCTGCGCGGGAAAGACGAGCAGCGAGGCGACGACTTCGGGTGGGATGAGGAGGTTCATCCGCTCGACGAAATCGGGGTAGACGGTCATGAGCGACGGATCGACCGATCGGACGCCCGTCAGCTCTTCGAGAAGAATCTGCAGACGGTCCGGCGGGACGACGTGGAGCTCCGTCAGGGCGCCGGCGAGCGTACCGCCGCGCCCCGATTGGAACGATCGCGCGCGATCGAGAGCGGCCGGCGTCAGGAGCTGATAGCCGACGAGGAGCTCGGCCAGACGGTCGTCGAGTTCGGCATCCGTCATGGCAGCTTCGTTCTGAGCAGCTCGAGCCGCTCTTTGGCCGGCGGCCGGCTCGGATGATCCGCTGGCAGCAGCTTCAACGCGCGCTCGTACAGCGCAACGGCCTCGGGGAGTCGTCCGGCGGCGTCGTACTGGCGAGCGCGCTTGTACGCGTCCTCGCCGCTGACCTTCATCTGATCCTTCAGGCGCGCCATCGTCCGATCGATGCCCGCAAGACGTGGGTCGAGCTGATGAGCGCGCTCGTACTCCTGAAGCGCGGCCGTGAGGTCGCCGCCTTTTTCCAGTCTGGCTCCCGTCTCCATCGCGCGCTGCGCGGCCTCGGTACGCGCCTGGCCGATGCCAGTCTTCGCGCGAGCCAGCAGATCAGCGGCATCCCGGTAGGTCGACTCCTCGGCGAGCAGCGTCTCGAGCGACCTCACCGCCGCTTCGTAGTCTGCGCGCGCGAGCGCGAGTTTTGCCTGATCGTACGTCTCCCTCAACCGGCGATCGCGTGCCTGCCAGGCGGTGACGCTCTCGCCGGCACGCCTCGCGACACTCGGGGAGTAGCGCTCGGCCGGCGGCCGTGGCGCGGGGGCGCGCCTGGTTTCGGGGGCCGTGGCCGGAGGCGTGACTCGCTCTAGAGCCGGTGTCGACTGCGGTGTCGCAACCAGCGTCGCGGGGGGGGCTGCCGGCACCGGCGGTTGCCGCTCGAACAAGGCCACCCGGGCCCGGGCCTTGAGATCGAGCGCCTCGCCATGCTCGGGCTCGATCAGGAGAATCGGGTCGAGGTGTTCCGTGATGGCCGCTTGCAGATCGCCGCGATCGATCAAGGCCTTCGCGACCGTGAGGTGGTCGCCAATGATCTTTTTGTTGTCGACTGATGAAGGCGGCGACGCGCGGGGCGTGGCTTTAGTCGTCGCGGGCGCCGATGACGAGCGCGCCGGCCCACCTTCCTGGGACGAAGGGCCGAAGAGCTGTCCGAGCGCCATGATGAGAATCACGATCACGACGAACCCGCCGAAAATGACCGGCTTCGGCTGGCGTGCGAGCCAGGCGACCGGATCGCCGCTCCGCTGCACCTGCGGACGCGCGGGTGCCTTCGACTTCGCACCCCTCTGGCTTCCGCCCACGCTCTTTT